>CAMJLE010000014.1 GCA_946406665.1 uncultured Candidatus Saccharibacteria bacterium
AGGGCTACTGCCCGTCCACATAAAAACCACCGGCTAAGCCGGTGGATGTTTATTTTCTAGGCCTTATTTTTCCTCAGCTTTTTTCTCTTCGGGCTTTTCGTCAGTTTTCTTTTCTTCGCAGCATTTTTCGCCCTTCTTCTTAAAGCGGTCGAATACTTTGCATCCGGCCTCTTTGCCGCTCTTTACGGCTTTGCTACCCGCATCCTTGATATCCTTGCGCGTTTCTTCGCCACTTTTTGGCGCCATCACGATCCCTGCAATTGCGCCAGCAACCGCCCCGAGCGCTGCGCCTAACAAGAACTTGCCGCCCTTATCTTTTGTATCGCTCATTTTTATTCCTCCTCGTCGTCCTTTGCGACTTTATTTTTCTTCGATTTCTTTTTTCTTGCACCTTCGCCGGTGTAGTTATCGACAAAGTATTTCACTAGGCCACCAACCGTAGTCATGTCGCGAACGTTTCCGGCTATGTCGTCCGCTTTTTCGGCGATACCTTGACCTTGTATCATGATTTTCTTGGCCTCTTTTGTAATGCCAATCAATTTGATTAATAGGATGATAAACAAGAGTAGAAATAGAAAGAGCATTCCTGAGAGAATAAATACTAGTATCCAAGCAGGAGTTTCCATTGCCTAAGCCTCCATTTTATTAAATTCTTCGTACGCCTTGTAGTAGTTCTTTGGATCTCCAGTCGTGAGCCATTTGCCGCGGCTTTTGACTACCAGAACATCACCAGACTTTGCGAGCTTAGTAATTGCATCAACTGTCCAAAGTTCATCGTCAAGGCCAGTGTTGGTTGGGATCAAGTGCGCAAATACTTCTGGAGTTAGGAGGTAGCGACCATAAGAAGTCAAGTTAGATGGCGACAACTCTGGCTTAGCCGGTTTTTCTACAATATGGCTTAACGTCTGCTTCTTCTTATTCTTTAGTGCGATCATGCCATATTTATTCCATACCTCTTTTGGCATTTCCTGAGCAGTAATGATGGCCTTTGCCTCAGGATGTTTTTCGAAAGCGTCAATCAATGTTTTTACGTCGCCTTCTCCAAAGATTAAGTCGTCGCTATACAGCGCAATGAATGCCTCATCGTCGGCCAGGTATGGTTTTGCAGACGCAATCGGCGAACCGTTACCGTAAGGTAAAGCTGGGTCCTGTTCGATAACCGTAATATTTGCTAGCGATAGCACCTGGCGCACAGACTCAAACCTATCGAGCTTACCTTGAGATTCTAATTGTGCGTAAATCTTTTCGCACGGATTGCTAAAGTAGTCTTCATAAATTGGGCGCCCCTCATGAGTGGCTACGATAATAATGTCTGTAATTCCACCCGCAACGCACTCTTCCACGACATATTGCATAATCGGCTTTGCGCCTAGCGGAATCATCGCTTTCGGGATGGTCTTAGTAATTGGCAAGAAACGACTTGCAAAACCTGCATCGGTAATCACTGCTTTAGTTGGTTTCTTGTACGGCATTTTCTTGTTGCTCCTTTCTATTGCGACAACTTCTTTTTAATTAACTCGTTAACGGTAGCCGGGTTCGCTTTGCCCTTCGACTTTTTCATAACTTGTCCGACCAGGAATCCAATTGCCTTCATTTCGCCATTGCGTACATCTTCGGCCGCCTTAGCACATTCTGGCGCAGTTAGCACCTCGTCGATAATTGCGCCTAGGGCATCCTCGTCGTTTTCTTGTAGAAGATTCATCTCTTTCGCTAGTTGATGAGGGCTTTTCTGAGTATTTTTCTTGTCGTACATTTCCATCAAAATCGCCTTAGCGCCAGTCGAAGACAGCTCTTTTTTCTCAACCATCTCGGATAGCTCGGTTAATTCACTGGCGGTTGCCAGGGCGAAGTCTTTGTCGAGGTTTTCTTCGGCTAATAAGATGCTCGAGAACCAGTGCGCAATTCGCGGCGCTAGTCGAACATCCTTGTTGCAAGCCTCATTTAGACGTTCGGCCAAAATCGGGTAGTTCAAAATTGCTTCGCGCTCACTATCATCGAGATTCAGCACTCCAAATTTTGAGCGATATTCATCTGGCATCATCGGCATACTGGCCGCAACCTTATCAACATAGCTTTGCTCGAGCACGATTGGCGGCACGTCTGGTTCTGGCATGTAGCGATAATCTTGCGCATCTTCTTTATCGCGCTGTGAAGTCGTTTTGCCAGTCGTATCGTTCCATCCGCGCGTTTCCTGAATTACCTTCTCGCCTTTTTCGAGCAGGGCAATTTGCCGCTTCGCTTCATACTCAATAACACGCTCAACACTACGGAAAGAGTTTAGATTCTTTGTCTCCGTACGTGTCCCGAGCTTTTCCGTCTTCGAAACAGATACATTAACGTCAAAACGCATATTGCCTTGGTATAAGTCGCCATTCGTTACGCCAGCATACATCATTAAGCGATGTAGCTCTTCGCAATACAAACGCGCCTGCGCCGCCGAACTCATACCCGGTAAATCGGTTACGATTTCGAGAAGTGGCGTGCCGGCACGGTTTAAGTCTACAAGAGAGTAACTGCCAAAATGTGTCAGCTTGCCCGCATCTTCTTCTAGATGAGCATGCTCGATGTGTACCTCGGAACCGTCAGGAAGGTGGATTACGCCTGCGCCAATAATTGGCTGATACATTTGCGTAATCTGGTATCCCTTTGGCAAATCTGGGTAGTAATAATGCTTACGGTCAAAACGGCTAGTTAGATTAATCTTACAATTCATCGCAAGGCCTGCGCGGACGCATTTTTCGACTGCCGCTTTATTCAGGACTGGCAACATGCCAGGTAGCGCATAGTCAATAGGGCTTGTGCACGCATTTGGCTCTTTATCTACTGCGTCGTTGTCGACCGCGCTGAAAAGCTTCGTTTTTGTATTGAGCTGCACATGGCATTCAATGCCGACGGTAATTTTGTAATCATTCGCACTCATCTAAATCGCTCCCAAATCCTTTAAGGCCTGTTTGTAAGTCGCCAACGCATGTTGTGCCTGGCGGTATTCTGGCTGAAAATCACTTTCGTGAGCAATCTGGTTGCGCAATTTGTGCGCATACCAAACCGCATTTAGCTCGGAAAACTTCTCCTTGCCGATTTTCTTTAATCTATCGCCCATTGTGCGCCCCTGTACCCCCATTTCGCAAAGCGCCTTATCGAGCAACTTGTCTCCCTGGATAATCGCCATCGAATACGTCGCTTCGTTGCCTTGCTGGAGAGAATTTTCGATTCTTAAGAAATCGATTTGGTAATTCTCCCTGTCGAAAGCATGACCTCTTTTCTTGGTCAGCGACATCATAATCAAGAGAAGAATCCCAACCACGACGACGGCAATTAGCAATGTCAACAACGAGCCGTCCATTACGCTTTTTCCTCCACGCTCTTTGCGATATTTATTAATATCTGGTCACTCTTGCGTGGACCGATTAGTTGGACGCCAATTGGCAGACCATCTTTCGACTGGCTTGCTGGTATAGCCACTGCTGGTAATCCTGCAAGATTTGCGAGCACACTCAACATATCTTCCATATACATCTGTAATGGATCGTCAGTTTTCTCGCCCAGTTTAAATGGCGGTGCTGGTGCAACTGCGCAGAGTAGGGCATCATATTTTTCAAAAGCCTCATTGTAAGCATTTACTAAAAGTGTACGTGCTTTCTGCGCCTTCAGATAATACGCATCGTAAAAACCAGAGCTTAGCACGAAGTTGCCAACCATAATACGTCGCTTATTTTCCGGCATGAAGCCTTCGTCGCGCGTTTTGCCATAGATGCTGTCTAGGTCAGTAATCTCAGCGGCGCGATGTCCATAACGA
This sequence comes from uncultured Candidatus Saccharibacteria bacterium, assembly GCA_946406665.1. Classification (GTDB taxonomy): domain Bacteria; phylum Patescibacteriota; class Saccharimonadia; order Saccharimonadales; family Saccharimonadaceae; genus UBA2834. Next base: position 3,797 of record CAMJLE010000014.1, read on the forward strand.
ATGCCATCATATCGACTTAAATTAGATGCTACTTCAGCCGGCTGGATAATGTAATAAATCGCCAAACCATAGCGCATAATTGGCATGCTGATTTCTTCGACCTCGTAGCCAGCCTTTTCCATCTTCTTGGCGTAATCGAGTACGGTTTTGCTCACTTCTGGATCGACACCTTCTTTCAGGAAGTCTGAAATTATACCGATCTTCTTCTTTTTTGATTGCGCATCTTCGAGTTCGCGCGTCCAAAAATCATCTATAGTCGTGGAATCTTTCGGATCCTTGCCTGCGATAATACTCATCACTAGGTTGACGTCGTCGGCATTCTTCGCAATGCAACCCATCGTATCGAGCGACGAGGCCATCGCCACTACTCCGTAGCGGCTTACTGTACCATAGGTCGGCTTCATGCCCCAGACTCCGTTGTAGCTAGCGGGCTGACGGATTGATCCACCCGTATCTGATCCTAATGAGAATGGAACAATATCTAGCGCTACCGCTGCCGCCGACCCTCCGCTAGAGCCACCAGCGACGCGGGTCTTGTCGTGAGCGTTCAGTGTCGGTCCAAAATAAGAGTTCTCGGTACTAGAACCGTGAGCATAGGCGTCAAGATTGGCGCGACCAATCATAATCGCTCCCTCGGCCTCGACTTTAGCAACAGCCGTTGCGGTAATTGGCGAAGGGAAGTTGTCGAGCATGCGTGAAGCTGCGGTTGTCACGCCATCTGGACTTAGATAGTTATCTTTGAGCGCGTATGGTACTCCCGCCAAGCGCCCCACCTTCTCGCCTTTAGCAATTTTCTCGTCTATTTCGCGCGCACGTTCCAGGGCGCGAGCTTCATTCATAGAAATAAAACAGTGGTAGTCTTCACATTCTTTTGCTCTATCGAGCGCCGCGCGGACCAAATCTACGGCTTTCGTATTCTTATCAGCAATAATCATAATACTTTTGGCACCTTTATCTGATGATCTTCATTTTCTACCGTAAGACTAAGTAGGTCTTCTCGGTCTGCTTCAAATTCTTCAATTGTGTCCTCGCGCCAAACATTCTGCATATCAAAACACTGATAAGTCGGCTCAACGCCTTCAGTATCTAGCTCGTCTAGCTGGGAAATGTAGCTAACAATGTTGTCTAGATCCTTTTTCAGTGGCTCAATCTGCTTCTCGTCTAGCGAAATATTTGACAATTTCGCCAAATGTAAGACATCTTCTGTTGTAATAGCCATACCAAGATTATACCAGATAGGTATTTACTAATAAACTAGATATCCGACAGCGGTTCAATGTCGGCACCCAGTGCCCTTAGGCGATTTGCGAAGTCTTCATAACCTCGTGCAATAGAGTAAACATTGCGCAGTATGGAGATGCCAGGCGCGGCTAGCATCGCAAGCATAATTACTACAGCGGGACGCAATGCCGGAGGCGCCATCATTTCGGCTGGTCGCCAATTTGTCGGTCCATTAATAAAGATACGGTGTGCATCAAGTAGCTCAACCTTTGCGTTTAGATTCGAAAGCTCGGTCGAATAAATAGCTCGATTCTCGAACACCCAGTCGTGAATCATTGTGCGCCCCTCGGCGGTTGCCGCAATTAGCGAGAAGAAAGGTAGACTGTCGATATTCAGGCCAGGGAAAGGCATTGGATGAATCTTGTCGATGGGTGCTTTCAGGTTCGATTTCTTGAGCTTTATATCTACTAGTCGCGTATGCCCATTCCGACTTAGATATTCGTCGCTGATTTGCATTTTTTGCCCCATACTCCGCAATACTTCCATCTCGATTTCCAGAAACTCAATCGGCACTCGTTTGACCTCAATTTCGGACTTCGTCGCGACGCCTGCCGCAATAAAACTCATCGCTTCGATAGGATCTTCGCCGGGCGCATAAGAAATTTCTTGGCTGATCCTCTTTACGCCGTGCACTACTAGGTTTGTTGTGCCGATACCTTCAATTTCCACGCCCAACTGCTGCAAATATAGGCATACGTCTTGCACCATGTAATTCGGGCTTGCGCCAACGATGGTAGTCTTGCCAGGATATAGCGAGGCCGCCATGATGGCGTTTTCCGTAACAGTATCACCACGTTCAATCAGAACAATCTTCTTATCTTCAACTTTCACCCCGTGTACGGTTGCTTCGTAGAAACCCGGGTTAGTTTTTGCGTCTACGTCGAGCCCGAAATTCTTCAGAGCGTGCAGATGCGGCTCAACCGTGCGCGATCCGAGCGAACAGCCGCCCGCATATGGTAGCTTGAACTTCTTGAACTTGTGTAGTAGTGGCCCCATGAACATAATAATCGTCCGCGTTCGCCTCGCCGCCTCTATGTCTAGATTTTCTAGATTCAACCTCTTTGGCGGAGTAATCTCTAAATCTCGGTTATTATTAACCCACTCCGCTTTCACGCCTATTGATTCTAAGACTTCTATGATTCGGTAGACTTCTTCTATGCGTGCAATATGTACAAGAGTGGTCTTTTGGTCGTTTAGAAGCGCCGCGCAGAGGAGTCCGACGGCGGCATTTTTCGAGGTATTAATCGTTACCGACCCGCGAAGTTGTTTTCCGCCTTTGATCTGGTAACTCTGCGATGCGGCATCATTGACCGTAACGATTTGCGTGCGCAAAGCATGGCTAATCTTGCTGATTATCTCGAGCGAAGCATTCTGCTTACCATGCTCAATGCGGTTGATTGCAGATTGGCTAGTTCCAATTTTGTTGGCTAGCTCGGCCTGTGTCATATTCTGTCGAGTTCGAGCAGTCGCAATGGTTGCTCCAATCTCTACCATGTAGTCAGCTTGCTTTTTCATAAGCCAATTATATCACTAGATGCATATTCAACCTAGGCTTTTGGTTTCATGGGTTGCTGTGGAAAAAGCTGTGGAAAAGCAGTATAAAATGCTTGCAGCATGTGCAAAAATAGTGTCCAGGCATTTTGCAGTACGCTATATGTAGCGTTTCGAATATTTTTTCTTCATCTGTTAGCGTTGTATTATTTACAATTTCTATTGCAAAGCCCTACATATAGCGTTACTATAATCCCAACAAACGCTAAATGTAGTGTTTCGGAAATATAGGAATAACGCAAATAACAGACTGACTATCAGGACAACGGAGGTAAAAATGTTCAAGTCAATCAGAAAGCGTGACGGTAAAGTTGTCGCTTTCAAACCAGATAAAATCACTGAGGCTATCGCAAAAGCCGGAAACGCAACGGGCGAATTCGGCCACGACCGCGCTGTACATATCGCAGAAAAGGCTCTACGCGTCGCTAGCGAGGAGATAAAGACTCGCATCCCGACCGTCGAGCAAATTCAAGATATCGTCGAGCGCGTTCTAATGGAGTCCGCCTTCAAGCGCACCGCCAAAGCCTACATCGAATATCGTGCAGAGCGCACGCGTGTACGTGAAGCAAAGAGTAAGCTTATGCAGACCTACGGAGTCATCTCCATTACAGATTCCTCAGAGGACTCATCCGTTAAGCGCGAGAACGGCAACATTGATGGCGACTGCGCTATGGGTAAAATGCTTCGCTTCGGCTCTGAGGGCTCTAAGGAATATGCTAAGTTGCTCCTTCTAAAGCCGGAATTTGCCGCCGCACACGATAATGGTGATATTCATATCCACGATCTCGATTTTATGGCAACTGGCACGCTTACCTGCTGCCAGACCGACCCGCTCAAATTCTTCGAGCGCGGCTTCAATACTGGTCACGGCTATCTCCGCACTCCACAATCCATTGGTACAGCCGCTGCGCTTGCCGCCATTATCCTCCAGGCCAATCAGAACGAGCAGCATGGTGGCCAGTCTATTCCTAATTTCGATTACGCTATGGCTCCGAGCGTCGATAAAACTTTCCGCAAATCCCTCAAAGAAAACCTCAGAAAATACGAAGAATTTACTGGCAAAAAGCTTAATATCGAAATTAAAGACGATGTTACTTATGGTGACGAGAAGAGGCTCAAAAAAGCCAAACTGCCAGACGTCGTTATTAAGACCGCTACGGAAGATACTGAGCATCAGACACTTCAGGCCATGGAAGGCTTCGTTCATAATCTTAATACAATGCACAGCCGCGCCGGCGCCCAGGTTCCGTTCACGAGCATTAACTTCGGCACCGATACTACGCCAGCTGGCCGCCTGGCATCCAAGATGCTCCTTGAGGCAACCATGAACGGCCTCGGTCATCACGAGACGCCAATCTTCCCAATCTCAATCTTCAAAGTAAAGGAAGGTGTCAACTACAACCCAGGTGACCCAAATTACGACCTCTTTAAGCGTGCGATGGAAGTATCAGCGAAGCGCCTCTTCCCAAACTTTACCTTCATTGACGCGCCATTTAATCTCCAGTACTACAAGCCAGGTGATCCAGATACCGAGATTGCGACTATGGGCTGCCGCACGCGTGTATTTGGCTCTTGCTTCCCTGAAACTGACGGTCACGTTTCTGGTCGCGGCAACCTTTCCTTTACGTCGCTAAATCTCGTGCGCATTGGTATCAAGCATGGCATTTGCCTAGGCGAGCGCAAAGAAGCAGATTGGGATGGCTTCTACAAAGAACTCGACGAAAAGCTCCAAATCTGCGCCGATCAGCTCTATCAGCGTTTTGAATTCCAGGGCAATCAAAAAGTTAAGAACTTCCCATTCTTGATGGGGCAAGGCAACTGGGTCGGTAGTGAGAAACTTAAGCCAAACGATAAGCTTCGTGATGTAATTAAGCACGGCACGCTTTCCATCGGCTTTATCGGTCTCGCCGAAGCTCTCGTTGCGATGATCGGCAAGCATCATGGCGAAAGCGCCGAGGCGCAAGAGCTTGGTCTAGATATCGTCAGCCATATGCGCGAATTCTGCGACGAAATGACTAAGAAGCGCCACCTCAACTACTCGCTACTTGCGACACCGGCCGAAGGTCTCTCTGGTCGTTTCACCAAAATGGATCGCAAGCTCTACGGTAAAATCAAGGGTGTAACCGATCGCGACTTCTATACGAACTCCTTCCATGTGCCAGTTTACTATCCTATCTCCGCATTTGAGAAAATCGATATCGAGGCTCCATATCACGCCCTCTGTAATGCAGGACACATCACCTACATCGAAATGGACGGCGATCCTTCCGAAAATATTGAAGCTTTCGAGGCTGTAATCCGTCACATGAAAGAGGCTGGAATTGGCTATGGCTCCGTAAATCACCCAGTTGACCGCGATCCAGTCTGTGGCTTCTCTGGGATTATCGAAGGCGACGTATGTCCAAGCTGTGGACGTCGCGAAACGGATGGCGATTTCGGCTTTGAGCGTCTTCGCCGCATCACTGGTTACCTAGTTGGCTCGCTCGAGCGTTGGAATGATGGCAAAAAAGCCGAAGAAGCCGCTCGCGTGAAACATGACGTATCGGTGGGGCAATACGACCAAGCCACTAAGGTAAAACGCGAATCCAAGAAAGCCGCCCAAAAAGCAGCTCTTGGTAAAGAATAAAAGCAAATCCCCCATTGCCGCGCCGTCAAAAACGCGGCATTTTGGGCTAAAATAGGAATCATATGACAACGAATAAGAAAACTAATATACTTTGTGAACCACAAATGGACGTGCCCGATGGCCACATCGTCCTGTCTGGTGATCTTGAGCACGATTCAATCGTAAATGGCCCAGGTCTACGTGCAGTTTTATGGACGCAAGGATGCCGCCAGCATTGCCCAGGATGCCAGAACCCTGAAACGTGGGCCGAGAAGGATGTTGGCGCAGTTGTAGAAATCGAGAAAGTCAAAGACGAGCTTCGCAAGCTAAAAGGGCAGAGCGGTATCACGTTTTGTGGCGGCGAGCCACTCTTACAAGCGAAAGCTTGCCTAGAAATTGCGAAATTCTGCAAAGAAGAGCTCGGTTGGAATGTTTGGTCTTTCACGGGTTTAGTATACGAACAGATACCTCGCGATTCCGACGCATGGAAATTCGTCGAGGAGCTCGATGCGCTCATAGATGGCCCATTCATTATGTCTCAGCGCGACCTTACCCTTAAATTCCGCGGTAGCCGCAATCAGCGCATTCTCTATCTCGACCATGGCAAAATAATCAAGCAGGAATAAACCCCAGCCAGCATCTTCACCGTCGTGGGCGTCGCGTTCTTTGGCTAACTCTTGCAAACATAAGCGTGTTGTGATATAATTAACTAAATAAGTCAAAAACAAAAAGGTTAAAATGTATCAGGACGATTGGCGCCGGCGCATGAGAATTATCACCATAGGCTTCATCTGCTTTTTGGTAGTCGGAGGAATTGCTATTGGTATCGTCTCTGCCGTCATTAAGAATAATGATGGTCCCGGCACTAGCCCTGATCAACCTACCGAAATCGTCGAGCCGTCTGGAGAAGACCCCGGGGGGAGTAGCCCTAGCGAAAAAACAGTCGAGCTCAGTAAAACCGTCATAGACATTAATGTTGGCGAATCTGTTGAGTTGCTAGTTTTTGTTCGACCCGCCAATGTCGATGATGAAATCATGTGGACTAGCGCCGATGAACCTATCGCTACCGTAGATAGTGAAGGTAAGGTTACAGGTGTAGCAGCTGGCACGACGGAAATAACAGTTGTCGTGAATCAGCTGTACACTGCAAAGTGTACGGTCAATGTTAACGGAGAGCCTTCGTCGCAAGGTGGCGGCGGTAATAATGGCAACAACGGCAATAATGGCGGCAATAACGGTGGCGAAAATGGCGGCGGAAATGGCAACAATGGCGGAGGGGAAGAGGTTATATTGCCAGAACATGTTTACCTGAGCGAGGAGGAGCGCACCATCAATGTCGGGGAAACGTTTACGGTCACCGCCAAAGTCATCCCTACTAACGCGACCAATAAAACCGTAACTTGGCGTTCTGACGACGCAGGCATAGCTACAGTTACAAGCGATGGCAAAGTGACGGGCAAGAAGCCAGGGAAAGCCACAATTATTGCTACTACCCATAACGGGAAGACGGGCTATCTTAAAGTTACAGTTAAGCAGCAACCCCAAACTTCTATTCCAGTATCTTCCATCAAAATCAATCAAGGCTCAGCAAAAATTAAGGTTGGCACTCAAGTCAAGCTAAGTGTCACGATTAGCCCAGCTAATGCAACCAACAAGACAGTCGCCTGGTCTAGTGCAAACTCGAATATTGCAACCGTGAACGGCAGTGGCATTGTTACTGGAAAGAAAGCCGGAACGGTAACTATTACCGCCAGGACAGCCAATGGTAAGGCGGCTTCTATTAATGTCGTAGTTGAAAATGTAGTCGTCAATGCGACGGGAGTTAAAATCGAACCGAGCACTGCCACCATTTTCGTCGGCGCAACCGTAACTCTCAAGGCGACCATTACGCCTTCGAATGCTACCAATAAGAGCCTGACTTGGAGCTCTGGCAACATATCAGTCGCCACCGTAAATAGTAATGGGGTAGTCACTGGAAAGAAGCCCGGTGTCGCAAAGATTGCCGTCAGTACCAATAATGGTAAAACCGCAATCGCGACAATCACGGTCAAAAATGCCGAACCTACGAGCGTATCTATCAACGAGAAAACAGTGTTCATGTATGTAGGCGATTCGCACCGCCTGATAGCGACGGTCTCGCCGGCCGGCGTAGCTAATAAAACGGTCACTTGGTCATCGAGTAATATGAGCGTCGCTACCGTGAGTAGTAATGGCGTAGTGGTCGGCAAGAAAGCTGGCACCGCAACTATCACGGCCATGACCTATAATGGCAAAACCGCGGCTGCAATCATTACGGTCGCCAAAAAGTCCGTTGGGTTACTCAGGCCTCCCTTTTTGCCTAGCAATTTATCCGCAAACGGAGCTGCCGCCAAAAACACGCTAATCGATTCAATTATAGAAGCTATCCGCGAATATTTGGCGCCGATATTGTAGCCGCGCAATTATTCGTTTATAACCTTTACGATTGAGGCTGTATCTTTCAGGCTTTCCCGTATAGTAACTTCGGATGCGGGTAAGAAAAGATCAAGAACTGCGGCCGCTAGTACCCATAGGATTATTCCAACAACTATTTCAAGAATACGCTGCTTAGCTTTCGTGACTTGCGCCACGTTGCCGCCAGCCGTCATGACAATAAAGGCACTGTAGATTATTCCAATAGTCCCCAGTACGGCGAGGCCGACCGTCATAACGCTAATTGCGAAACGCAAAAGCTCAAAAATTGTTCCTTCGCCGTTCATTTCTGCCGCATCACACCACAAATATAATATCGTGGCACACTGTATTCGCCTTGATGGCACAATCTGAACATCTGGTTCTGGCTTTTTGGCCCCACTGCCACCAGCGGTCATTTTTACGTTGGTGGACTTGCTGACACCCATAGTCTTGCCACTAACAGCATACAGAGCTACGCCGTGCCCCCAGCTTGTATTGTTATTATTCTTTGGAATGGACATAATCATGGTGCCATCCTCTAGGAAGCCGACCTGTTCGACAATATCTGTGCCTATTGCATCTTCGTCAACTATGAATTCTTTGATAAAGTTAGAGTTGTTGTAGTTGTATAATCGCAGTTTTGTGGAGCCACATCTATCGCGATATGTGTTTGTTACTACGTAGTCGCCAAAAGAGCCTGGCCCTTCCTCAAAGCTTACACAATCGGCAAGTTTAGCGTGCACCGTTCCGACTACTTTCAAATTCGCATCCTTCAGCTTGCCGCCGCCCTCGCTTCCTGTCCAATAAGCGTTGTGCTTCTCGTTAAAGGTAAGCTTAGCGCTGCCAATTCCTGAAAATTGCTTTTCGTACTTCATGGTCTTATCGTCAAATTGGAATGACGTGTCTCCCGAATATGCGCCTGCTGTAATCCATACCTTGTCAGTCTTCTTGTTGTACGCAGCAGAGCTACCATGTCCATAGCACCCCTCGTCTCCCAACCTGCCACAGCTAAAGTTCTTTTTGTTAGGAATCATTTTTTCTATCTTAAGAGTTTTGCGACTAATGAAATACACCCGTACTTTACCGTCTGCTCCATAACCATGGTTAATGCCATGCGCAATTACGATATGGCGTGAGGTTATCGCCATTCCCTGAACTTCGCCCTCATCGTCGACGAAGCAGTCGGTGCCCACTCCGCAATGGCTGCCGCCGTACGTAAAATGCTTAACGAGATGGACGTTTGATTTATTTAAGTGCGTCTCTGCAAATGCTGTACCCGTATGAATGACAGAAAATAATGCTATTAGGCTAAACGCCAAGCAAAATCTCATCTTCATCTATATTCCTCCAGAGCTCTTTTTGATTTTTACTACTTCAATAATAACATAAACAAAAACACGCCGAGCCAACGGTTTTTCGTTTGTATTATTTGCGATGTGTAATATAATAAACATAAGCATGAAAAAACCACGAAAAGGCTTTTCTGTCCTTGAAGTTGTACTCGTGTTAGCGATCGCGGGGCTTATATTCGCAATGGCTTTTGTTGCTCTGCCGGCCCTTCAACGGTCTCAGAGAAACACTCAACGCAAAAGTAATGTGTCTCATATCATTGCCGCCATGAACCAATGGAAAGTTCGCAATAAGGGGAGCGTCAGCGATAACGCGAGCAAAGCATACAATAAAGTAAATGGTTTTTGCACCTTCTGGAACCGGTATGTTGGCGAGGAATTACAAGATCCTTCCACTGGCCAGCCATACAAGATTGCCCTTTGGAACGACACCAAGGTTTTTGATTGTAGGGCAAGGAAAACTTATGCCCGTTCTGGCTATGACCCATCGGCCGTAGGAAGGACATCCGGCAATAAGTGGCCATTAATGGAGCTAGGCGACATTCAATACAATGACGTATCTCGATGCAGCGGCGATATCTTTGACGACAATCTTGGCGCATCGGCTAACCGTCACATGTTTGCTTTTCGTATTTATCTCGAAGGGGGAGTTATCGCATGCGTAGATAATGGTTTTGGCGGCGATCCGAACGATCATCCGAATAGCTCGTCTGCCTTTTTTGATATATTTGCCACAATCGAAAAATACCAAATAGATTCCTGGTAAGATTAGCTATAATGAAGCTATGAAGATATGTATTTGTTGCAGCCTTACTTTTACTAAGGAGGTTCTTGCGCTAGCCGACAAACTCAAAGAGCTTGGCTACGAACCACTCATGCCAAATGGCGTCGTAAATCGTTTAATCGAACAGCCGGATTTTGATCCAGTGAAAGCTAAAACCACCACCAATGCCGTCCGTAATCATATCGACAAAGTGCGCAAAGCGGATGCTATCTTGGTGTGCAATTACGACAAAAAGGGCATTTCGGGATATATTGGGGCAAACACTTTTATCGAGATTGCTGCCGCCCACTATCATCGTAAGCCCATTTTCGCTCTAAATCCACTTCCAGATCAGCCGTACATCAATGATGAAATTCAATCATTTGGCATAAAAGTATTAAACGGCGACCTAACTCGTCTCGAGAAATAGGTCAACACTACGTCTAAGGAAAATATGTTTATCGCAGATGGAGCAATGCAAGCAATCAACATTTTCGATTTTGATGGAACGCTAACTACGGAGAGGGCGGTGAGTTGTACAATATTCTCCAGAGAAAAGAAACTGTAGGTTTTTAGAAAACTTTCCCGGCGGCCTTTTGCTTGGCGATATAATCTTGCATTTTTTTCATAAAGGCTTCTTTGTCTGCCAGTAAAGCGCTCAGTTCTTTACGGAAATTGTCATATTCCTCGTCTTCAAAGTAGAACTTCGCATAGCCATCATCCCCATATTTCTCTTGCAAATGGTTGTAGGCGCGCTCAAACTGTTGCTCGTCTGTGTAGTCCGGATGGAACTTCTTCCCAAAGCTATAAGTCCTCTCAAAACATACTTCTACGGAAGTATTGCGATCTGCCGTTGAGATGATTCGGCCATAAATACTGCGCGGCTCATCATCTTTCGAGGCGCGATGGTCCTCGATTGCTTCCTTGATTGTTTCTATTTCTTCGTCGCTGAAGAATTTCTTTAAGTTTTCGTCCTTTTCGGCCATTTCGGCGGCGATAATTTCGTGCCTGTCACGATCGATGTGATTTGCGATATCATGATAGGCCGCCACCGCATAGACGATGTCGTAATTTATATCTGGCACCGTTTTAGCAAACTTCATACTTCGCGCGATGCTACGTTCGGCGTGCGCAAGGTCATTCGAGGGGCCGTTTTTCTCATATTCCGGCAAGATGGCCTGTTCGATATATTTCTTCAGCTCTTTGTTTACGTTTTCCATTTTCCTCCTGTTCTCAACTTATTATAGCCCCGAAAGCAGAAAGCGGATATGTTAGACTTAATACATGAAGAAATCGCAAGTAATATCGACTTACGACGTCTACGGAAAAGAATATTCAGTAGAGGCAGACGATCTTAAAATCGCTGTCCACGTTTACGGACTGGCGCGTAAGGGTAATCAAATTCTTATCCTTCCAGCATGGGATGGCTACGATTTTCCGGGCGGTACCGCTATGGTGGGCGAGACTCATCTCGAAACGCTCACCCGTGAGTTTAAAGAAGAAACCGGTTACGACATAAAACCAATTCGCCCACTTGAAATCTACACGTCATTTTTTCATCACCATGTCCACAATCAAGATTTTCAGAACTATCTCATCTACTACGAAGTAGAAATAATCGGTGGCGAGCTATCTGATGCCGGCTTTGATGCTGACGAGAAACAATATGCGAAGCTTGCCAAATGGGTGCCTATCGAATCACTCCAGGCGCAAAAATATGCATCCACCCCAGACGTGGCCGCCGAGCTCATTGCAAAACTAGGCAGCTGAGCGTCCGCAAAACGTGACAGATTGACAAATATCGTCAGAAGTGGTATAATTATAAAACACATATGGCTTCATGAAAGGAGGAGGGAAAAATGAAGAAAATTATCATATGTATGATGGTTGCAATCCTCACACTTACGGCTTGTGGGGCAACCGAAAGACCGGTAGCTGGCCTTGAAGAAAGTGCACAGTTTCTCGCAAATTTCGAGTTTGACGAGAGCGTAGAGCACGCATCGGTCACACTGTTCTACGACCAGAGAAAGGAAGCAGTCGTCACGCTCGACACCGACAGAGATGGCAATAAGTTTCTTGAATGGGATGAGCAGCAATGGTCGGGCTGGATCCTTTCCAATGCGCAACTTGCCACACGGCCACATCGTAGCGCCGTCAAGGAAATCTGGATTTATCTCATCGTCGACGACGATGACGTGGCAACTGGCAAGTATCGGGCACTCGGGCTCAAATTGTCGCTGTCGAGGGATGGCGAATTCCGTGTAAAGACCGTCCAATACGGCCTATGGCCGGGCCCTATAGTTAGCGATGAACTGAAGCCTCCAGTCCGATTCGACCAGCGCAGCATCACGGGAGTGAAGGCCGCAAGGAAAATCATTTCCGAGATTATCGAAGCACCTTAATCCTTCCTCGGTCTCCCATGCGAAAGTATGGTAGGCCGGGGGTATTTTTTATTGTTAATACCTAATATTCGTATAACGAGGGCAGATTCAACAAATCCTCAAGCGCATTAGCCTTCTTGATTACGGTATTCTCAGTAAAACGCCTTTCGGTACGAACAAGCTCTTTTAGCTCATCGTAACCCACCTCCATCACTTCAATTTGCTCGCCGGCATCCAGTTTTTGAGGCACTTGATCGATGAAACCGGTAGCAATAAAGGTATAGACTAGCCAGTCCATCTTGGCAAAAGGCTGCACCACCTCTACTAGGCGCCATTTTCGAAAGGTCATTCCGGTCTCTTCTAGCATTTCTCGTTTTGCGGCGTCTAGCTCATTCTCGTCGGGGTGGTCGTGGCGACCGCCCGGAAAATCGTAGAACCACTTCTTGCGCGGCTGCTTCTGGTGTGTAATCACGACCTTTCCATCTTTGACTCCGATTACGTTCACGGTGTCGTCGCGCCGGAGCATTTCGAAAGTCTCCGTAGAACCATCGTAGAGCCGCTGAGGCCACTGATAAACATCAAAAATCTTCCCCTCAAACACTAGCTTTGCTTCATCTGGAATGGTTATTGTATCTTTAGGAATATATTCTCGCATAAGGGAATTATATCGCAATCGAGCAATTCAAAGCAAAAGACTATTGACTATTTTTAAATAGTATTGTAAAATAACCTTGGCTGAAAGACACATTTTGTTTTTTAAAAATATCCAGATGGGGGGTGAAACTATGGGTTTATTTGTACGTGATGAAGCGGGAAACGCAAAAGACTGCGGAAGTGGAGTCAACGCGACTGACTACTATAGACTGATCAAAGGGATGAACGACGCCGCAAAGTATGGCTACAATGACGGTGTAGATGATGAAACCGCACGAAGAGCCTTCAACGCGTATTCGGATCGGTTTTCGCCCGAGGCGATTTGGGCGCACAACCTCAACCGCTAACAAGACGCACACCGCATCAGCCACGGTGAGCAGTTCCTTCTGTAATGGGTCGCCAGGACTACAAGTCCTGACGGCCCCTTTTTTATGTCGAAAGAAACGTCTTCGCCATTAGATCGCCTACGCTTTATAATATCCATAAGTGGTTTGTGGAAGTTGCTGATGTAGCCTTTTTTGTCAATTCTACGGAGTTTACAACGGCAGCGGACTCTGTCTAATATAGAAATAGCATGAAAACGAATTTATATATTTATTGCCGACGAAATGATTTGACGGCCGCTCAGAAGAAAACGCTAAAAAGCGCGTTTGACCAAGTCGAGATCCTAAGCAAACCAGATTTCGAGCTGTTATATAACGACGAAACGCCGAAAGTTGTCGCACTGGATCCAGACGTCGTTGGCTGGACTTTCTCGAACGAAATTATTGACCAAATCCCGAGTCTCAAGGTTCAAGGCGGCGATGATACTAGCGCAAAACCGTTCGTATTGGGCGAATAGGTAGTTTTTGTAGGTATGAAGCATAAATCTCCAGTCGTTGCAAAGATCGCGGCCCTCGTGGCCGTGATGACGCTAGTGGCGCTGCTTGTCTTTGTTGGATTGAGCTATTTTCGGCCGTCATATTCACAAAAGCAGATTGGTGCAGCCCAAGCGGGCGATGCGGCAAGTCCAGATGAGGACTATACCGTAAGTATAGTCGGAGACATTTCTTTAGCGGATAACTGGGAAGTAATGCCGCAATACGACCAGCGTGGCAAAGGGGTTAATGGCATTCTCTCCGATGAAGTTCTCAAAATTATGCGCGAGAGCGATTTCATGATTGCCAACAGTGAATTCACAGTAAGCAATCGCGGTATTAAAACGCCGGGCAAATATTATACTTTTCGCGCAAAACCTGAACGCCTAGCAATCTATGGGGATATGGGCATCGATCTCGTGACGCTTGCAAATAATCATGTTTATGATTTTGGGCCACTTGCATTTAACGATATGCTCGATAGCTTCAAGGCTATCAAGATGCCATATATCGGCGCTGGCAAGAATTTGGACGAGGCCAAAAAGTCGTATTATTTAACTCTACCTAACGGCTACCGCGTAGCTTTCGTTAATGCGACACGCGCTGAAAAATGGGGCATTGATACCCCAGGCGCGACGGCTACGACTGGTGGCGTTTTACTTTGCTACAATACGGCTGAGTTTATAGATACTATTAAGACAGCCAAGGCAAACAGTGATTATGTAGTTGCTATTATTCATTGGGGCACTGAAGGCTCGCACCAACTTGAGCAAGTGCAGAAAACTACCGCTCAAGACTATCTAAATGCTGGCGCCGATATCATCGTCGGTGGACATGCGCATGCATTGCAGGGAATTGATTATAATAACGGGAAGCCGATAGTATACAATCTTGGTGATTTTATTTTTAATAACGGCACCGAAGATACTGGCATTTTGCAAATAAAGTTTCTTGCGGATGGTGGCGTCAAGTTCTATTTTCTACCCGGTCAGCAGAAAGATGTCTACACGAGACTGCTTACCGGCAACGAGCGGACTCAGAAGATAAATGAGATTCTATCATGGGATGGTTCAAACGCGAGGATTCTCGAAGATGGCGAGATTGTAGATAAAAACAAAACTAAGTAAACTGCCGCAAGACGAATTCGATATAATCGTAGTATGAAACGTCAATTTGCTATAGACCTAAAAGACTACAATCCGAACGCAAAGAAGACGAATCGCACCTCCAGACGTTGGCCTGCGAAATCAAGGAGGAAACCGGCATGACGCTCATTCCGGAATCTGCTAAATACATAAAAAAATAATATGCCATCACTGCGCCGTTTCCTGCCAAGTTATGCTACAATAGCCCTAATGCTAGGCGCTATACAGAAACCACACTGGTGGAGTATTGGAGCATAAGCGGGTTATGGGTGTTGTATTCTTTCTTTTCTTATGGCCAGTAGTCCTGGCAGTAGGAGCGTTTGTGCTGATTTTACCATTTATTCCGTATATCATTTTGGCGCATGGCATTTTCTGGCTCACTATCGGCCTAGTAGCTAGATATATTTTCAACAAGCATCAACTCTTCACAAAGGGGGCATCTAGCAAAAAGACATGGGTTCGCGTCGTTACTGATATTGCTCGCTGGGCTATCCGCATTGATATTGTCGTCAATGCAATCTTGATTGTCGGCGCAATCGTCCTAGCTATTG
>CAMJLE010000015.1 GCA_946406665.1 uncultured Candidatus Saccharibacteria bacterium
GCTTAAGGTTTATGACTCCGTCGCAAATGTTGCAAAGGTGCTGAGTTAATACGCTTCTATTGACTTTTAGCCTAGAGTATGGTAAAATATTATTATCTTTTCTGGAAATTTTCTTTAAAGGAGGACGCACATTATGGAAAAAAAGTATGAGTTTACCGGAGCTGAGCAAACAATTACCGACAAAAGGACCCGCAAGAAATACACCGTAAAGCAGATTCGTGCCTTAAGGGCGCTGTATATCCACGGGGTAAACAAAGGAGACCTGGGCGGATGGATTGAGAATGAGGATTGCCTCAGCCAGGACGAAGGTAATTCATGGGTAAATAACAACGCCGTCGTTTACGACAAGGCAAGAGTCCACGAGAATGCATTAGTTTGCGACGACGCAATCGTCTGCTCCCATGCTGACGTAAGCCACTATGCCGTCGTTAAAGATGATGCAGTAGTGTATGGCGGATTGGTAGGCAAACACACCCAGTACACTCCGAAAGTATGCGACCACTCAGTAGTGGGCGGAAAGGCGCGGGTTCACGGTGACAGCACAATCAGCGGATATGCCATCATTGGCGATAATGCAGATGTTTCTGGTGGCACGATAGACGGCCACGCGAAAGTATACGAGAACGCATCGATTGACTGCTACTACAACGCAAGAATAACGGGGGGTGCGACCGTTCATGGTCATGCGCATTTAACTGAAAGCTGCAATGCGTACGAATATGCCGATATCTACGGTAATGCCGAGATGAGCGGCAACTGCTGCGTTTGCGGCGACGCGAGGCTGTTCGGCAACGCAAAAGTTGGCGATCGAGCATATATCGATGGCGGCACGATTTGCGATAATGTCATCATAAGGGACAAGTCGCACGTTTCGGGTACTCCTATCCTTCGTGGACGCGTCATTATGAGAGACGAGTCTAAGATTTCAGATGACCCTAAGATTATCGGCTATACTGTCATGATGGACAAAGCAGCGATAAAGAGTTACGTTGAGGTCATTGGCAACTTTGTTATCGCCGGAGAGGCTACTATTGACGGATGGGGAACTCTCTCTGGAAACGCTAACATCTACGAGAGTATTGATGTAGAAAAAGAATTAATCCACGTAGATAATAAGCGCCACAGCTAAAACCATACTTCGCAGAAAAAACGCCCCCTCTCTCAAAAAAAGAGAGGGGGCTTTTTAAAACCCAAAAAGTAACACCTTCTATGGGTCGTCGCGGCACATTCGTCGCTTTTGTGACTAATGCGCAAGCTGGGTTTTTTGATGTCCAAAGCACAGCAAGTTACGCGCACCTCTGCTAGAATAAAGAAAAAGGAGTATGAAAATGTCCGCATTAGCCAAAAATGTTACGATCCCCTGCGAGCGCAAGCCAAAAACCGTTCATTCTTTCTTTGCGCTAAAGTTTCATGAGGGCGACGAAGATCTTGAGAAGGTGGAAGCAATCGAGCGCGCATTAAATAAAGCCGGGGTAAAAATCACTCTGATGGCACGAGATGTCGAAAAATGGGGAAAAGCTACGATTCCAGAAGGCAAGACATTGATGCGCGATTACGCCTTCCCTGCTATGCTTCAATGCGATTGTAATATTATCGAGTTTAGCGAGAAGGGCGTGGGTCTCGGCATGAATGCCGGCTTCTGTTACGCATCGAAAAAGCCGATTTACGTAATAGCAAGGACTGGCAGTGATATTTCAACCACGATGGCTAACGTTGCCGAGGAGGTCATTTTCTACGACAAACCAGATGATTTAGTAGAACCTTTCCGCAAAATAGTAGCTAATTTCCCGCGCGTTATTTTGGCATCGGGTTCGGCATTTCGTCGACAAATGTTGACAGAGAGCCATATTCCATTCGAAGTACTCAAAAGCGACGCCGACGAGACTCCTAATGAAGCAAAAGACAAAAAAGACCAATTAGCCGAAATTGCCATGAGAAAAGCGATGGTGGTTTTTGAGATGACCAAGGATAGAGGGCGTCGCTTAATCGTGGCTGCCGACCAAAATCTCATGTTCAATAACCAGCTGATTGGCAAGCCGAAAACAATCGACGAAGCGCGCACGCAAATTAAAGCCATGCTTGGAACGAATGACGCATACGCTTATACCGGTAACGCCATATTGCTGGCCGATAAAGACCAAATCCTCGAGAGCCTGAATTTAACTGACGTGGCGCGACTAAGTTACGACAACATATCCAAGGGCGAGCTGGAGATCTTTCTTAAAAATAGCGATCCGCTTTCGGTTTGCGGTGGCGCCAATCCCAATAATGCCCCGTTTGTCCATCTGGCTGAGGGGTGCCTATCTACTGCAAGAGGCCTAACTCTTGAGTATGTAGAAGAAATGTATCGCAAGTTACTCTAAAGACCATCATCATAGTCGCCAGAGTCATCACTCGCCGATGTCGTTTTTTTGGTAGCTACCGCCTTTTTGATTAGATGGTTGCGCCTAGAATAGCCCGCATGCCACTCTAAGTATTTCTTGTGGGCTATGAACAGGTAGTATGCAGCATCAATCGCGATAATAAGCGACATAATTGCAATTGCGGCATAGAAACACAGAATAATTGTCATCATTGCTGGACCGTAGATTGAGGCAAGATTGGTGATAATAGAAGCAATCGTAATTAAGCCGCAAAAACCAGTTATAACGAAACAAACTACGCCTACAAAAATTGCCCACCCGAACGCAGACGGCGGGGCCATTTTGTATCTACGATAACGAGTGCCCAGCACGGACATACCAAACGTAGTTGCGAGTACGATCAGGCTAGCAATCAACGCATTAATATCTAATTGATCCGCCAGAAATAAGCAACTGAGTACCGCAAAGGCGGCGAAGATTGAGCCGATAATGCCAATAATATTCAGATGTCGCCCAAAGCGATAAACTCCGACTACGGATTTTTGATATTTTTCCGGAATATGCTCAAGTGCGCTTTCTTCGGCTCTATCTATAGAGCTTCTTCTCTGTTTCTTGTCGACCATATGCCTATAGTATAGCAAAAACAAAAAAGCACCCGTAAGGGGCACTTCTCGCACACTATTCTTCCAAACCGCTCGGGCGATCTCTCAACTTCGTCCGAACTAGTTCTACTATTATTTTATCGCAAGCATTTTGAGTGTCAACCTTGACTTATTTAATTTTCATTGTTTCGCTTTTTGCGTTTTTACAGAGGTGGGGGCGCAAAATCTATTTACTTTTCGCGTTTTCATTGTGAAATATATTATGCTCTGTGGCACTCGTTTTTTGGCTGTGTTAGAATAAGAACAAGTACTAAGGAGGAATAATGGAAGAAGAAGGACTTAAGTTCTATCGCTGTAATACATGCGGAAACTTGCTCTTAACATTAATTGACCCAAATGTTACGCCAGTGTGCTGCGGCAGAGGTATGGAAATTGTTACTGCGAATCAATACGCCGAAGGTGCAGAAAAACACGTTCCGATTATTGAAGTTCGCGGCAATGTCACTACGGTCAAAGTTGGCATGCAACCACATCCAATGAGCACAGAACATAGCATCGAATGGATTGCCCTAACGAATGGTAGTAGAATTGAAATGCAGAAACTTGGACCAGCAGCTTCGCCGGAGGCAGTATTTACTGATATGGACCTTGACGGTGGCAAATATAAGGCATATTCATTCTGCAACATACATGGATTATGGTCTTCCGAAAAATAGGCAAAAGGGTTAAGTATTTTGCGACAACGGCGCTAGACCGAGCAAAATTCTCACTAGTAAGTATCGGGTTTTTATTGAAGAGGCCGGCATATCTTTTGAGTTTTCTGGTTGCCCTGTTTGTATTTTTATATCTTCTAAGCTTCTTTAAGGACGGCATGAGCAACTGGTCATTGCTCTGCTCGAATTTACCTTTTGGAAGTAAGTTGAATATACTTGGGCAAGTGGCACTCAAAATTCTTAATAACTTCACTGACCTTTATGGCGTCTTAATTATTTTCATGTCTATACTTCAAGCGCTGACTGTCATGCTGTTGATATTTACTTGGAAAAGCCGCAAAAAGGATCAGGCCATCGATGGAGCTAGCACAGGAAGCATTGGCGCCGTCTTTGGCTTTGTCGCCCTGGGCTGCCCAACCTGTGGATTATCGCTATTAACGCCAATACTAACAGCGATCGCGGGTACCGGGGCCGTAGCGGCCGCCGAGGGTATTAGTCGAATTCTGATCATATTAGCCTTCATTTTGTTAATCTATACAGTAATTAAGCTTGGCTATACCAGCTTCATTGCAATAAGCACCAATAAATATAAGGAGAAGAAGCATGCAAAAAGCAATTAGGGCAACCGCCATTCTATTGGTCGTGGGGCTATTATTCGCGTTAATAATATACAACTCAATGAACCCGCCAAAACCGGAAACAAAGGTTTGGGAGAAAGGTATGACTCTCGGCGATGCAAATAGCGCCGAACACGTCTTCTATGACTATACCGACATCATGTGCCCATATTGCGACAAGTTTGCCATCGCGATGGATAAACATCTGGACGATTTTAAAAAAGAATACGTGGAGGACAAGAAAGTCTTCTATGAGCTACGACTAACAAATCTACTGGCTGGCTTCCATCCAAACGAAGAAGGATTGGTTGCGAATAGCACAAACTCCGCGCTCGCCGGCTATTGCGCATCCGACCAGGGTAATTTCTGGGGGTGGTACGGCTGGATATTAGATAAAATGAACGAGGACTTTTTCTCGAAAGGAATTGGCGATAGTGCCACAGCAAAGCAAAAGATTCCTAAGCTAGAGGTGAAGTATTTTACGGGCGTAGGCGAAGAGGTTTCAGGGATCAACGAAGCCAGATTGACCGAATGCGTCGAGAAAAAAGAGACCGCTTCGAAATTAAGCCAAAATACTCAGAAATCAGCGAAGATCATTAGTGGCGGTCTGCCATACTACGTCTTTAATTCCTACGTTGCACCAGGGTTTGATGGTAACTGGGAAGTCGACCATGACTGGGAGAATGCAAGGGTAATGTTCGACGCCGGGATAGCCAGCAAGAAAAAGTAAGAGAATAATCACAATAGCAAAAAGACGCCCCTCCAAAGTGGGCGCCTTTTTATGATTTGCTTTCCCTGCTCTTAGGCCAACTTACTCAGAGCGCCTTTAATATCGTTTGGCAAGAAAACGACGGTCTTTTGGGATGGGTCGGAAGAAATCTTCTCGAGAGTTTGAAGAGTACGAATCTGAAGACCGCCTGGAGTGTGGGCCAAGAGGTGGGCGGCTTCGGCGACGGCTTTTGCGGATGCCTTCTCGCCGTCTGCAACGATAATAGCAGCACGGCGCTCGCGCTCAGCCTCGGCCTGCTTTGCCATAGCTCGCTTCATGTCGCCCGGAAGCTCGATGTTCTGGAGCTTAACATTCTCAATATCGATGCCCCATTTGTCGGTTTCCTTGTCGACGATTTCCTTGATTTTTGCGGAAATTTCGTCGCGCTTACTAAGAAGCTCATCAAGCTCAAAGTTACCGGTAATATCGCGAAGGGCCGCCTGGGCGAAGTTGGTAGTAGCATAGATGTAGTTGGTCGTCTCGAGCAATGCTTTGCTTGGGTCGAGTACGCGGAAGTATACGATTGCATCGACGCCAACCGTAACGTTATCTTTAGTAATAACTTCCTGCTTTGGCACGTCGATAGGCGTCGTACGTACGTCTACGCGAGTCATCGTCTGGATATATGGGATAATTAGACGCAAACCTGGCCCTTTGACTCCAGAATACTTACCTAGCGTAAAGACTACGCCGCGCTCGAATTGGCGAACGACGCGCATGCCTGGCGCAATCACAAAGATGATTATTAAAATTAGTATAAAGATTAAGGCAGCAATACCTTCCATCTGTTTCTCCTTTTTTCTTAATACTATATTAGCAGAAAAAAGTAAGGATGAGCAGATTATGCTAGAATTAATGAAGTGAGCAAAGTGTTAAAAATAGACGAGACCGACAATCCGGAAATAGTTGGCCAATTAGGCGCACAACTGGCGAAGCTCGCCAAGATGGGAGTGAGAATTGTCGATGGCTTTATTGTTCCAATCGATCAGAAGTTAGAGTTCGGGGCAAGTAATGAGGTATTGGCACTTTTTCATCAGCTAGAAATTCAGAAGGCCATTTTGCGGTCCTCTACCAATACATCTGATTATGATTCTGAAACAATCCGTGGCGTAAAACCAGATATGGCGCTAGGCACAATAAAATATATGCAAAAGAATGCCGCCAGAAAAGGACAAAAAGCCGCAATTGTTGTTCAGCGAGATATCGATGCCGAAGTATCCGGCACAATACATTCGATTAATCCAGTCACCCTCAACCCCCGCGAGATGCTGATTGAGGCGAATCTATGGATGAATCATACTGTACTAAGTGGCATATCCGAACCGGATATGATTATAATCAATAGGCGCACGGGAGCCTTATCGATGGAGAGCGAAGGAAGAGGCGAGATATGCCTAACACCACGACAGCTCGTACAGCTCCATGCTCTTGCTAGAAAAATCGAAGATCGCATGAATGAAGATATTAGCGTAGACTGGGCCTACGATAATGGTAAATTGTATGTCTTACGCACTCGCCCGTTCAGCCAAAAAACACACGAAAGGTTCAAATGACGCGCCATACAACCATAATGCTACTAAAGAAAGACAATAAGCTACTACTAGGGGTCAAGAAGCGCGGCTTTGGCATGGGAAAAATTCAGGGTGTTGGTGGCAAAGTCGAAGAAGGTGAGCGCATCGAGGATGCCGCCATAAGAGAGACCTATGAAGAAATCGGCGTGCGAGTGACCAAAATGGAACGTATGGCCGATATAGTTTTTGACAATCTTTACTACAAGGGTATTCCAGAGCGCCACATGATGCATGTTTTTGTTGGCACAGAGTGGTCTGGCAGGCCGATTGAGACCGACGAGATTAAGCCGGAACAATTCATTATCTCTGAACTACCCTACGAGCGGATGTGGTGCGATAATGAGCATTGGCTTCCCGAGGTGCTACGCGGTAATAAGATTGAAGCATGGTTTCTCTTTAACGAACACGACACATTTACGGAATATTGGGTAAAGAAACTGCCAGAAGAGTGTTTTTCGCGCATCGCCGACGAAGATGTTGGCTTAAAAGGTACTAGTGAAGATCCGACTTCTTTCGTAACTAAAGAAGGCGCGCGTGCCGTATTGCTAAATGAAAAAGGTCAGGTCGCTCTAATACACTCAGTGAACCGTGGCTGGTACAAATTACCCGGTGGTTTGCGCGAAAAAGACGAATTAATACACGAGAACCTTGAGCGCGAAGTACTCGAAGAAACAGGATACAGAGTAAAAAATGCGCGTGCGCTCGGATACGAGATTAACGTTCGTAGCCATTGGCAAATGATTGGCAAGGCCTACATATTCCTATGTCATACAGGCGAATATGTCGGCAAAAAACCGATGGAGGACGAAGTGGAAGATGGCGACACGCTAGAATGGTTCGATTCGTTCGATGCGGCGATTGCGGCGCTAGAGTCGGTTAAGCTTGATGAAATCGGCTTTTATGGCGCATACTTCTTTACAAGAAGAGAGATAGATACGCTAAAATATGCCAAACGAGAATTCGACCGGAATTGACGTGCGTAGGCCGCTTGCTGAGCGGATGCGTCCACAAAAGTTAGACGAGGTTGTCGGCCAAGATGACATTATTGGTGATGGCAAAATCTTAACAGAAATCGTGCGCAAACGAGAGCCGGTAAATATTATTTTTTGGGGGCCACCAGGAACCGGCAAGACTACTCTGGCTCGGATTATCGCTAAAGAATTTCAGGCGGATTTTATCGAGATATCGGCCGTCACTAGCGGGAAAAAAGACGTTGAAAAGGTCGTAGAGCGCGCAAAACAGAATTGGAATCTACAAACGCGCACCGTGCTATTCGTAGATGAGATTCATCGCTTCAACAAGGCCCAACAAGACGCCTTTTTGCCGCACGTAGAGAGTGGGCTAATCACCCTAATTGGCGCAACAACCGAGAATCCCAGTTTTGAAGTTATCTCACCTCTGCTCTCGCGCAGTCGAGTCGTCATTGTGAAACATTTATCCAAAAGTGACATTATTGAGGTACTCAAGCGCGCAATCAAGGCCGAAAAAGCTACAAAAAGAGTATCAAAAGCGGCAATTGATTATCTTGCAGAATTATCTGGTGGCGATGCGAGAAGCGCCCTTGGCGACCTAGAACTAGCCCTTAGTCTGTCCGCAAAGGTAGGCATTGATGAAGTAAAAGAAGCGGCCGGCCGCAAAGTCCCCGGCTATGACAAAAAAGGCGACAAACATTACGACAACATTTCTGCTTTTATTAAATCGATGCGTGGCGGCGACGCCGACGCGGCACTTTATTATCTAGCACGCATGGTGCAAGCTGGCGAGGACCCGAAATTTATAGCCCGCCGCATGGTTATTTTTGCATCGGAAGATATCGGTCTTGCTGGAAACGGCGCTCTCGGTTTAGCTCTCAATGCCTTTATGGCGGTAGAACGAATCGGCATGCCAGAAAGCGGCCTGATTTTAGCCCATGTCGTAACGGCGCTCGCGAAAGCAAAAAAATCACGCCAAACCACGGACGCTTGGTATGCGGCTCAAGATTTGGCGCGCAAGACCGGCAGTCTACCAGTGCCGATTTGGCTACGCAATGCGCCAACGAAGCTAATGAAAGATCTCGGTTTTGGCGCGGGGCAAAAATGGGAAGCTGGCTTCAAGCTAGACAAGAACTACTTACCAGACGAGATCAAAGATACTAAAATTCTTCAATAAGGTTAACGTCGCCTATCTCGAGCCTTTGCTTGAATACTCCGCGCCGCTTTCCGTCATTAAGCGGTCCCAGAACCCACGTATTATACCCTACGCAATATTCATCAAAAGTCGATGCAATCTGCTCGTCTTTCGGATCCCCAAACAGCACTTCTTCTAGAATCAATTCGTCGCCAACATCGTACAGAAGATACCGTTCGCCGTCGAGATTTAGATATTCGTCATAATCCGTAATGCATTCGTTGTCGATTATTCTTTCTTGATTATCGGAATATGTTATTACTAGGTTACTCGGATATGAGCCCGGAAAGGCCTCTAGCGTAGCGCCATTGGAGAAATAGACTCGGAAAAAGATGTCTTTACGATAGTTTTTTGTACTGCACTTCGCGGCAGAAACGGCTGTTAAAATCTTTCCTCTCACGGCTAAATCGAAAGGTTTCTTGCTAAGGATTGCCTCTACTATTTTCCTAAACTTCATCCTATCTGGATAAAACTTGGAGGCTGGCGGGTTAACGAAGTATACCAAAGCATCGTTCGTCTTAAACTCTACAGCATCCCAGCCTTGTCTGACCATAAAATCAAATCGGGGATCTTTCCCAACTTTACTCCTTAATACGCTCCTATCTTCGACCTCAAAATCTACCGCCGCCTCCCAGTTTTTTCTCGTCTCGTCGAAAAATCTTACCTTCAAAAAAGACAGGTCGCCGTATTTGGTCGGAATTGGATTGTTTAATAAATAAACATTCCCTCTTTCGGTCTCTTCTATTATTTTACCCTCCCTCATCGCCTCCTCATCCAGCATCTTTCTATGTGATTCACTAGTGGGAAATAGGTCAACGAAGTCTATCCGCCTAATATTCTTTATCTCGCTAAGGTCTCTTTCCATTCTCCTCAGGGTTCTAGCTATGATATCTTCGATTATTCCCATTCTATAACCTTGTCTCGTGATTTAGCGCCAGATGCGATTGCGATTTGAGTTTTCGCCACATGGAATTCGTCTGAAATTAGCTCGATTAAAGCCTTATTTGCCTCGCCGTCGTGGGCGCGTGCGTGCAAAAAGGCGATATAGCTACCGTCTTCTTGCCTTTCTAGGCGCGTCACGCCCTTCGTGCCTGGCTTGACGCGCACGCTGATGCGCATTGGTTATTCTCCACAGATGACATTATTTGCGTGGAGCCACCCCTCCGTAGAGCCGCCGTCAAGATATTCACCCCTAATTGGAACGACATGTATCTTTTTGCCGGCCTTGATATGCTCGATAATCGGGTCTGTAATCAGATACTCCTGATCCTTGGGGCCGAAATCATTTTCTTTACAATATTTAACGACGCGCTGCAGGAGCTCCTTAGACATAACAAATTTGCTAATATTAATCATGTTACTAGGCGCATCTTCGCGTTTTGGCTTCTCGTAAATGCCCGTCAATAAGCCGTCTTCTACTTTTAGTACACCGTAGCGTTCGATAGTCTCCATTGGCACTTCGGAGGCGAGCATTGCGGAGTCGTCATCGCCCTTAATGTAATCCATAAGGCGCGCCAAATCAGATGAGCCATCCTTGTTATAGACAAAATCATCGCCCATTAGTACCATGCATGGTTCGTCGATTCCGAATTCCTCGACTACCTGCGCAACTGGTTCGGCATTGCCGTAACGTTTATCGACATCTTTTTGGGCATAGAAATGCAGAGTCAAGCCTTCGCGGCTCGTGTCGGCAAGCGTAAGCTTGTCCTCTTTGCCGCGAGCAATTAAGTAGTCTTTGAGTTTGGCGTTTTCTTCGTAATAGGCTTTGATCTGAGAAAAAGGCTTTTCGTCGATTACGATATACGCATCCTTAATACCAGCCTTGGCGCAGTCTTCTACGACATAATCAGCAAGGGGGCGGTTGCCGATTGGCAACATAGCCTTTTCGATAACTTTAGTTATAGGCAAGCGTCGCGTGCCCCATCCGGCCACAGGAATGATAGCTTTATTGATCTGCATGAAAAGTCTTTCTCCGTTTTGTTAGTTATATTTTAGCGACCAGTAGGTGTTTTAGCAATCTTAAAACCGCTATTTTTCTTCGATAATGCTCGGCAGCCAGGCCTCGTGTGGGTTTTCGCCTAGAAGCATCGCAACTGTGGAGGCGAGATTGGCGAGGCCACAATCGTCTTCGGTTAATCGATATTTTTCAGCATTCTCCGTATTGTCGACAAAAATACATGGGACTCGATTGGTCGTATGAGCAGTCTTGGGCGTGCCATCAGCATTCAGAAGCTCCTCGGCATTGCCATGGTCTGCCGTAATAATCGTGATGCCGCCAAGGTTGTTGACTGCCTCCACGATACGCTTTAGAGAGATATCTATAGACTCCATCGCCGTGATTGTCGCCTCGAGGTCGCCAAAATGCCCCACCATATCTCCGCCTGGATAGTTGATACGCAAGAAATCGTACTGTTGCGACTCGATGGCTGCAAGTAATTTGTCGGTTATTTCGGCTGACTTCATCCATGGACGCGTATCAAATGGTTCAAGATAAGACGGGACTTCTTCTTCGACTTCGCCGGCAGGAATTTCATAACTATTTCCATTAAAATAGTACGTTACGTGACCAAACTTAACGGTTTCGGAAACAGCATATTGCCTTTTGCCTTTGCTCGCTAAGTATTGCGTAAGCGTATGCTTAAAGACTGGCGAACCAACTAGCACGTGGGCTGGCACGTGCAGATCCTCATTATATTCCGTCATGCCAGCAAAATAGACGTTGGGGCGACGGATGCGGTCAAAGTGCGGAAAATCGTCATAAGTGAAAGCTTGCGCCATCTCGATAGCGCGGTCGGCGCGGAAATCAATATAGACCACAGCATCGCCGTCATTGATAGTGCCGATTGGTTGCCCATTTTCGGCGATCACGAATGGTAGCATATATTGATCTTGTAGGTTGTCATTCTCGCGGCGGTACGTCTCGATAGCCTCGGTAGCATTGGCGAATTGGCGCCCTTCTCCTAGTACGTGCGTACGCCATCCTTTTTCTACCATGCCCCAATCATTCTCATAACGGTCGCAGGTGATAACCATGCGCCCACCGCCAGAGGCGATCTTATAATCCGGGTCGCCTAGTTCATGAACAAATCGCTCGAGCCGTTGAATAAATTTTGGCTCGCTGTGCGGCGGTACGTCGCGACCATCAATTAGTGCATGTACGCGAATACGCTTCACGCCATCTTTTTGCGCCTGAGCCATCATTTTTTCGAGATGAGCAATGTTGGAGTGTACGTTTCCGTCGCTAAAAATGCCCATAAAATGCAGAGTTGAATTATTTTGGTGAATTTGCCCAATAATGTCGTGCCAGGTGTCAGTCTCGAAGATTTTACCAGTATTTACATCGTTTTCCACGGCGGCAGAACGTTGAAGTACAATTTCGCCCGCCCCCATAGCATTATGGCCAACTTCGGAATTGCCCATATCATTTTTCGGTACGCCAACATACTCGCCCGCAGCGCCAAGTTTGGCGGTGGGATATTCTTGCATTAATCTGTTTAGCGTTTCAAGATGCGCCTGCTTGACGGCATTGCCTTCGGTTTCTTCACGTAGGCCGACGCCGTCCATAATAACGAGGACTACCGGCCCCCTATAATTCAACTTGCTCATGCTTATAGTTTATCATATTCTTGACTTTTTTGGCGTTTTGTGCTATAATCATGCATATGAGATATGTTTCGCAGGAGAATTTTACAGAAGCCATAAAAGCCCTCAACAGGGGCGATATTGTTGCCGTGCCCACCGAGACTGTCTATGGCTTAGCCGTAAAATTAGATAATACTGCGGCGATTCGTAAACTATTAGAACTAAATAATCGTCAAGTTGATAGCGAAAAGATGCTTACCTTGATGGTTGCCGATGTGGACGATATTAAAAAATACGCCTTCGTAAACCGCAAAACAACCAATCTAGCACGCCACTATTTTCCTGGTGAACTCACTCTAATCTTGCCGAAACATAAAAACTTCAAGCATCCATATTTTGATCACTTCGAGAAAGTTGGATTCCGTATTCCCGATCATCAGTATCTCTTAGAATTACTACGCAAGACTGGGCCATTACTAGTCGCTAGCGCCAATCCGCGCGGACAGGCGCCATGCCGCACCGCAAAAGAAGTTGCAGAAAAATTACCAAAAATTGACACGATTATCGAAGGTGAGTCTGGCGGGAATCTTCCGTCTACGATTATTGATTGGACCGAAGACGAGCCAGTACAGGTGCGTCAGGGTGGCCTCCTAATCGTACGCTACGCTTAATATACTCTATCTACAAACAAGAAAACCGGATTTCTCCGGTTTTCTTCGCTGTTACGCGCCCACCCTGGGGCACATTGGTTTGTTTTAATCCGCTGTTTATTTTTGTTTCTAGTCTCCACACTTTCCACATTTTCAGTGGAACCCCGTGAAGCGTATCAGCTTGTTTTTATTTAAGCAGTTTTAAGCATGAGCGTCAATAGTTATTGTAAATTTTACTCATTTTTCCTAAGTGACTTTTTGCTGCTAGAGTAGGCGTAAAATATAGCTAATCATCAAACTCGTCGTCAGAGGCAGAGTCGAGCGTAATGATAGTATTGCGGTCGCCCTTTTGATATCGTTCATGACGCGGGCGACGTTTCTGTTCGGACTGAGTAAGCGTGATGACAGGAATATCTTCCTCGACGTTCTCCTTTTCGGGTGAAACCTCTTCGCCGGTGGTGTCGATAATCTGCCAGAGTTCGCGCAATACTTCGGCTAAACCCTGATGCGCAGAGGCGGAGATTTTCATAATCTTCGCTTCGGGATTACGCTCGAGGATGGATTGCATTTGCATTTTAACTATCTCGTCGTCAACGCCTTCGGTCTTCGTTAGTACAACTAGCTCTGGCCGGCTGGCAAGTTCGGCAGAATAATTCGCCAGCTCGGTGCGAATATCAGCATAAGCCTTGCCGGCGTCTTCATTATAGACATCGATAAGATGCAACAATACTTTAGTGCGCTCGACGTGGCGTAAGAAACGATCGCCCAAGCCCTTCCCCTCGGAGGCGCCCTCAATCAGCCCTGGAATATCTGCAATGAGGATACTATGGTCGTCAACTTTTGCTACACCTAGGTTTGGCGTAATAGTGGTGAATGGATAATCGGCAATTTCTGGCGTTGCATTGCTAACTACAGAGAGAAAAGTCGACTTGCCGACATTCGGAAAACCGACCAGCCCCACATCGGCGAGCAGCTTGAGCTCTAATTCAGCATCGAAAGCTTCGCCAGGATTGCCGAGCTCGGCGATTTTTGGTACCTGACGTGTGCTGGAGCGGAAATGCCAGTTGCCATAGCCACCGTCACCGCCGTGAGCAATAATTGCACGTTCTTGGTCGTGGGTAAGGTCAGCAATGATTTCGCCATCGCGCTTAACAACGGTACCGATTGGCACCTCGACGAGTAAATCTTTGCCGGATTTACCGGAAGATTTCTGGCCAGAACCGGCCTTGCCGTCTTCGGCAATAAGTTTTGGCTGAAAACGAAAATCTACAAGCGTATCGCAATCTTTGCTGGCAATAAAAACCACATCGCCACCTTTGCCGCCATCGCCACCATCTGGGCCACCTTTGGGGATATAGATTTCATGACGGAAAGATATGGCACCATTGCCACCTTTGCCGGCTTTAACGTAAACTTTCGCAGTATCAACAAACATGTTTATATTTTAACATATTTTCGGCTAGCAGTAAAATGGGCGAGCTTTATCTATGTTCATAGATATAGTTATATTTGAGTGCGTCAGACCAGTAAATCGTAGACTGATATACGTGGTTAAACATACCATTCGGGCCAGCAAAGTTCATCTCTTGAATTGTAATAGAATTGCCACTATTGACACCTACAACTACGCCTACGTGACCATAGTAACCACCCATAGATTGAATGACGGCGCCATATTGCGGCACGCGACCAGTCTTGTATGAGCCACCAAGCGTGTAAATCCAGCTACCGGCATTGCCGATGGCGCCTTTTGGTAGCCAATAATTTGAAGGCATATTATTGCGGCGCCAGTACCAAGCAAACCAAGTACAGTTACCAAAGGCGCCAGGGTTGCCCTGATAAGCAGTTTTATAATACATGTTACTCCAGTAGCCATAGTTGCCTACTTCAATCATATTGTGACGACCGCCAGAGTTGGCCGTATACGAGTACGAATACGAATATGAATATGATGGCGTATAGGTTGGCACAACCGGGCGAGGGGCAACGTATTCTGGGCGCTCCTTCTCGGGTAGAGTGCCGCCAGGAAGCAAAATAAGCGAGTCAACCTTGAGGTTGCCGTCTTCTAGGTTATTGTAGGCGATCATCTCTTCTCTGTTGGCGCCATATTTCTTGACGATGCTATCAATTGTGTCGCCTTTTTTGACCTTGTAGACGATACCGGATTTGCTTGGCAGGTACAATGTCGCGCCCGCCTTAATCTCTTCCGTCTTGAGGCCATTACTCCAACGCACCTGATTGACAGAAACACCTTCCTTCTTGAGGTTGTGCTTTTCGATGATTGAAGCAATGCGCTCGCCCTTCTCTACGGTGTGCTTGATGACACCGCGCGTATAGTTGGAAGTATCAATGATGCTGGGCTTGTCGATGATTTGCGTGCTGGAGGAATCAGTCGTACCAATAGTGGCATACAGGGCATTTACCGTGACGTAGTTCTCGGAAATCGTAGAGGTGGAAGGCAAAGAAATGGTGCTAGCAATATTCGCAACTGTATATGTTTCGGAAACCTGATCGGAAGTAATTCTAAAATCCGCATTGCCATAGTTGGCAGCTATTGGTGTATATACCGTATCATCCGTGGCGCGAGAGCCGAAAAACATAATCCCAAAAAGGATTGCAAAGACTGCAGTGTACGGCAATAGCTTCGAAAATAAAAGCTCAAATCTCTTCATAATTGATAATTACTGCTCCCCGCGGCAGGGTGGCTCATTTTAGAGTCTTTACTATTATACCATAAACAACTAAAGCTTTTGACAGAGGTCGCCGCAATACTTGTCGATATTGGCTTGATGTTCTGCTTCGGTGCGAGCGTAGTACATTTTGACTTTTCCGTCCTTGTCATAGCCAGAGATGAAGTAATAGTAGTCGGTCTTGCTAGGATTAGCTACCGCAAGAAGTGCGGTTTTTCCGGGATTGGAGATAGGAGTGGGCGGCAAGCCGGCGCATTTGCGCGAATTCCATGGGCACTCGATGGTATTAATATATGACGTATCGGTCTTGTCGCGGTTCGGATTAAGCTGATCGGCGCGGTAAGCAATAATGGCATCTGACCCAAGGACACTTTTCCGAGCTAGACGAGTCAGAAATACCTGCGCGACCGTCCGTTGGTCGTTTTCATTCATGATTCCCGCCTCGCTTTGTACCACCGACGCGAGCGTGATGCCTTGATGCAGCGTAAAGCCGCTAGCTTTATACTTATCTACTAACTTATTATCTTTGACGACTTTATACATTTCGTCGAAAGTGCGTTCTAATACTTCCTCGACGGTAGCCGTAGTATAAAACTCGTACGTTTCAGGATAAATATACCCTTCAAGCGGTGCGCCTGCCGGCCGACTCTTGAGCAGTGGGTGGTCGTAATTCTTTTTAAAAGCAGCATCGATTTCCACATCTTCATACCCGACCTCCTTGAGACGGGCCTTCGCGCTAGCGACGGTTGCGCCGGGAAGAAAAGTAATGCGAAAAGTCTTTGCTACTACGCCCTCATCGAGTGACTTTACGATTTCTGCTACGCTCATATCTTTTGAGAAATCATAATTGCCGGTTTTTATGGTAGATCCCTTCGCCTCTAGCATGACATAGATGCGAAAAGCGAGTGCGGATTTGATAATCCCCTGCTCCTCGAGGCGCTTAGCAACAGTGGCCGTCGCATCGCCATCTTCGACGATAAAGCTAATGGTCTTACAGGACTCGCCGGAGCACTTCTCTGCCTCGACGGCCGTAATGGAGTTCTTGTACCAAATTGTTGCCGCCGTGGCGAGCGTAATTGCAAAAACTAAGAGAAAAAGAATAATAAAACCAAATATTTTTAGGCCGGTATGTTTTTTGCGCTTAATAATATTACTTCGCTCCATTAATTTCCTCCTCGAGCTGCTCTATATTTGTAGTTTCTATGAAATCTTGCAGGATAATCGCCGCCGCTTCGGCATCGACTTTGCCGGTCGCCCGGTCGGTGCGCGAAATATTATTGCCAAAACGCGTTTCCGCCACGACCGAAGTGAGTGATTCGTCTTGAAAATGGACAAATAGCCGAGTTTTTTCTTGCTCGGCGAAGTATGCTTGCAGTTTTTGAATAAAGTCACGCACGTATTGGGTCTGTTGTGTTTCCTCGCCCTGGTTATTACGCGGTAAGCCGGCCACGATTAGCTCGGCCTTCTCGAGGCGGTAGTTTTTCGCAATTGCAGCTAATTCTTCGCCATCGACTGGAATCATGCCGCGCGGAATAGCAATGCGGACTTTCGTGTCCGCAAATGCTATACCAATTCGCTTTACGCCGATGTCGAGCGCTAAAATTCGCATATTTTTATTCTACACTAATGTCGTAGCTAACCTTATTTGGATCGCTAGGAACCGAAGTTACCCAGAAGTAAGAAGTATGAACTTTAACCTCGCTCACGCCCTTAATGGATTTAACGAGTGATTGTACTTCGCCGATTTTCTTGCCGAGTGCTTTATCGGCCAACATTTGCTCCGTAACTGCTGGACCGGTCTTAGCGACGGTCTTAAGAATGCCGGTGATACCATCTTTGTCGTTCTTGAAGGATTCGATGCGCCCCTTGTCGTTCTCGTCTTCCGCATCGGAAATACCCGTAGAGTATAGGGTTTGCGTGTCGTCGCCTACATTGGCTTTTGCCTTGATGAATTTGTTTAACGCATCGCGCTCGACTGCATAGATGGAGTATTTTACCTCTTTGATCACCTTCGGTTTCATGCCATCTTTGACTTCTTCATTGATTGCTGGAGATGAGGTTAGCTTGCCGCTAGTTGTCGTGAAGCTATTTTCGATTAGCAAATAGCTATTGCTAAAGTTGCGCGTCAACTCTTCGCGAGCTTCGCTCTCGCCCTCGTTCTCTAGGCCAGCCTCAGCAGTCTCGACATCTTTCTGGGAGAC
>CAMJLE010000016.1 GCA_946406665.1 uncultured Candidatus Saccharibacteria bacterium
GAAGGTCGTCACCTCCACCTCCGGCAACTACGCAGACAAGGGTAAAATTACCGTTACAGACAACGAAGTGCTCTGGAAGGAAGATAAGAAGATTGTCATGACACCAGATGCCGGCTACAAAGTATCCAAAGTCACTGTTGATGGCACGCCAATCTCCTTCACGCCAAACGCTAACGGCGTAGTCGAACATACTTTCAATGATGTCATCAGCGATCATCGTATCGATGTTCAATTTGAGCCAACCACTGGCTATACTCTCATCGTACATCACTACCTTGAAGGCACAGAGCCACCTTTCTCCGTAGCAGATGATGTCACCAAAGATGGTCTCACCTACGACGAACACTATACAACTGAACCTGCTAAGAATCTCGATCCAAAGTACGAACTCGTTAAAACCCCAGACAACGCCGAGGGCGACATCAAAGGTAATACGGAAGTCATCTACTACTACCGCATCGTCAAAGGCACCGTCACGGTTCATCATTGTAAAGAAGGCGAAGATTGTTCTGACCCAGAACCAGATCCTAAAGTCTGTGCTGAAACCGGCAAGAAATGTGAACCACTCGCTGAACCAGAAGTCTCTGTCTGTGTACGTGGCGACAAGGTCGGCATTGCACCAAAGACCTTTGATCATTACTATCTAGTCGATTCTCCGGATTTCACTGAAGCAGATTGTGACACTAATCCAGAAGATCCTAAAGATCCTATCATCTACCACTATGGCCAAAATGGCACCGTAGAAGTCCGCTTCTGCGACAAGGCTACTGGTAACTGTAACCTTGCCCCAATTGAAACTGACGAAGGCAAAGACGGTGACATCTCCGAAATCTGCAAACCAAAGACTATCGCGGGCTACAATCTCATCGACAAGGATGCAGAATACGATTGTTTCTATAGTAGAGACAACAACGTAGTTAAAATCTGGTACAACAAGATTAGTAACCCAATCACTGCCGACAACGGCATTGCCGGCTACATCGCAGGCGCACTTGGGCTAGTTACGGCTACTGCTGGAGCAATCATCTATCTCATTAAGCGCCACTAACGGAAAACGTATAGCTCTACAAAAACTCCCCCTACGATGTGGGGGAGTTTTTTGGATGTCTATTATATATGCTTATTACTCAATTGTACTCAAAAATGCATCAATTAAGTCGTTGTGATCTTTAAAGTCCTTACCGTCAATCAGTTTTCCTTTGACATGCTCGTTATATAAGTCAAGATCCATAGGCTCAAAATAGTAAGTGCCGCCACCTTCTTCTTCCTTACGTCTGAATGCGAAGCATTTGTCATTTGTCTGAGTCTCGGCAGCCGTCATTGTCCGCTCGTGCGTAGTGTCATACCAAGAAATAATCGCATCCGTAGTACTTTTGTTCCTATAAATTGAAACGTCAATACCTACTAATACGGATTCGTCGTCTGGCGACTCAATATAATAAACGGGCTCCGGCAAACGCTCATGTGATTCATTCTGTTCCATATCTTCTGTCCGATTATCCCCTAGTCGGTTTCTCCCAAAAGGCCTCAATATTTCACCCATTAATACTCCTTTCTGTTATTTTATAAAAAATTACCGTCGTCAACCTCGACCTCGCTAGAATCGGGCCACATCATTGGTGTAGGAAAACCATCTAGCTCGGACTCGTCAGGCATCTCCGGCACTGGCGGAACAGACAACGCTTGCTCATAGATTTCCGACAAATCTAAGCCTAACGTAGATGCCGCATATTCTATAAAATCCGTGTCATCCTGATTTTCCGCAGCCCCATAAGTAACATATTTGCCTAATGTCTCTTTATTACTCTTCAGCAAGTTAATAATTTCCGCAGTCATCTTCTCTTTGCCGCCGTGAGCAATCGCACTATCGCATATTGCCTTAAATTGATTGACGCTATCAGCGCCGTAGCCTACAACATCCAATAACTCATCAGACGTATAATCCGTTCCGCCATTCATGATAGACTGCTTCTTTTCGAGTAGAGCCTTTTGTTTTTCGGCTAGCTTTTGCGCTATTTCGGCTTCATACTGCTCCTGCCTGGCCTTGCGTTTAATATCTTCTTCGCGCACTACGATAACTTCTTCAATTGGGCGACCGTCAAATTCCTCCAAGCCCATTGCCTTAAGGTCCGCAATAATTGAATCTCGTTCGTCAAGGTTAACGAAAATTCTCTCAATATATTGTGGCCCAATACCAGTCCTAAACATCTGTTCATTGCTAGCATAACTGGGGGGCTCACTATTGGCAATTAACTGCATCATCGAGTCTGGCGTTTCACGACCGTCGAACGTAGACTTATCCGTACTGCCAAACATATCACAGGCATAAGTATACCAGTCGGTCCGATCAAATAATTCAGGCTTAAAAACAATTACGCTCCCAATCCTCTCCTGGATTCTCTCTTCATCATAAATTCGCGTAAAGACACTATCTGCGCCGCCCGTCTTGAAATCTTCCCGCGTAGACATTCCTTCGCGTATCATGCCACGCGAATAACGTTCCGAAGAGGCCATCAATCCACTAGTAAGCGCTCTATAAATCGACCGTGCATCGCCCGTGTGCAAACCATGAATTGCGCGCAAACCGTCGCCATATTTTTCGACATATTCTCGATGCTTCCCCGGTTCCACCATAGCCGTATAGCCAGGAAAAACCTCCATTCGCTCAAGCCTATCGGCGGCCTCAACTTCTTCCGGCGATAAATCTTCCTCAATTTTATGATGCCAGCGATATAACGAATTTTTATAGGCGCGCTCATCCGCCTCGGATACCTCTCCTAGACCATCTGGAACGCCAAAATCTTCTTCCATAATGCGTGCAACAATCCGTTCAGCCTTATCTGTCGGCATATCGTTAGGAATCTCCATTTTTACCACGCCTAGCATCGCCCGAACATCTGTTTCTGGTGGCGCAACTAGCACCTTCACGCCATCGCGCTCGAACACCATCGCCTTACAGGCCTCAAATTTCCTTGTTGCACCACTTCTAGATTCACCCCTAAATACAATTTCCCCACCATCCAACCGAGCACCGCTAGCGGTTTTACCAGAGACCATTGCTCTAGCGGCAGATCGATCGCGCATTTTGAAGCTTAGTTCAATCATATCACGGTCTGGCTTACTCACGATATCGACGCGTTGATTTTCAATATGCGAGCTGTCACAAATTAATTCAGCGCGGGGTTGCATTTTGACTTCGCCAGAACGTTCCACTTCACGGCCACGAATATCGGCAATCACCTCACTCAAGCCTTTGCGTGGCGACTGCTCGCCATCTTCGCCGTAGCTCAAATTCAACTCACCTAAATCTGAATCGCCCGAATCTTCAGGCAAATCATCGCCCCCCTCGGTGTAAAGTTGCGCCAAAAATTCTCGCCGCCCCAACAGACCTTTAAGGACCTTTTCGCGCTGCTCACCCTCTAGTCCGGAGCGTGTCACAATTTCTTCAATGTCATCTGGCGATAATCTATTAAGCAATGCTTGCGCCTGAACGCGTATTTCGGACTCGGTAATGCCACCAAAAATCTGTTTTGCCGTACCATGCTCAAGCATGGAATGCAGCTCCGGAATATCATCCTGAACAAACTCTTTTGATCCACCCCGTGCACGGAAGGTCATCGCGCCGCCGTTATCAATGCGATAAAAACCGTCGTCGCTCTCTACGATATTATCATATTCCAAACCGATTACGTCCCAGTTAGCCAAATACGCATCCGCTACAAAGCCATCGCGCACTTCTTGGCTACCGCGTTGCGATTCCGGACTACTACTACGAGCTCCTGGGACCTGCCTAGACGCTACCGCCTCACGCCCCCCAATTTCAACAATTTCCGAGCGTACAGCCTTGATGCCAAGTTTTTCATAAACCGCATTGGCAACAAATTCTACCCTACCCTGATCTGGATTACGGTAAAACTTTACATAATATCTATCACCAGTTTCCGGGTCCTGATACCAGCCACCCTCATTAGTCCCATGCGGGCCACCCTCGAGCGGTACCATGTGATCCCACTTCGCACGCTCAATCGCGCCAACCGCCAATTCGGCTACTTCTTGGCCGTCAGGCAAAGTTACCCCCTCGGCATGAAGATCGCCAATTGCCGCAACTAGGTCGTCGGAAGTCTTTGCATGGTCAAGTTCGAGAATTGGATTACCACCTGAGCTTTCTTCGAGACCGGCTTCTTCCATAGCGCCCTGGACAACAACTGTTTCTACTACTTCCTGAATATTCGCAATTTCTTGTTCCGTACGGACACCATCCTCGTCGGCCGCAGCAATAGTCTCTTGCGCAGAAGCAACCAATGCCTCGTCGGCCGCCTTAGTTAGCTCCTTACCTGATAGCCCTAGATACTCAGCGATCTTCTCTTTCCAACTTTCTACTTTTGCAGAAAGTTGCTCAAACTTATTTACGGGCTTTTCGGCACCTTCGCCACTCGACGATATAACTAATGAATCATAGCTTTTCATAACTCTCTATTCTGATTATATAATAAAGTATGAGCAAAATGAGTTCATATAATAATTAAGAATAGGAATTATAAAAAATGGCGGGGATAGCAGTCTTTAGAGACAAAAGAGGCAGCTCGAACCGCTCCAGAACAGATGAAAAAAGGCCCCAAAGAGGACTTAATTTCATTCTGGTGCGCCCGACTAGACTCGAACTAGCACAGCCGTTTGAATAGCCACTAGCACCTCAAGCTAGCGTGTCTACCAATTCCACCACGGGCGCAATACCAAAATTATATCACAACTTCCCCACGCTGCCAAATACTTATGTCAAATACTTATGCCAACAATGCCACTTCTTCAGCTACAACAAATCTCGCGGCTATGGCGTCATATTAACATGCGCCTTACGGCTAGCCCAGTTTTGCACTTCGCTAAATCGATCCAGCGCATCTGTCAGCTCACTATCCTCAGAATAAATCAAAGTATTTGGCATATAGTTATAAGTCATCGTCGACTGATAAATACCAATTGCCGGCACATTTTGCACCCACAGTTTCAAAAACGACTCATACTTAGTTTTACGCAGTTTAGCATCTGCCGCAGTTCGCGCTACCACTAGGGCGTCTTCAGCAAGCTCGTCGGAATAATTGCTAAAATTCCACCCCGCATCGCCAGCTTGCGTGGAGCTATAGTATACAAACGGATCGGCACTTACGCCTAAATCCACTTCATAAAACAGGATGTCGTAATCTCTTGGACGCACCACGGTCGAAAAGAAATCCGCCCCCACCTGCGTCTCATCGTAAACGTTTACGCTCACTCCAAAACCTAATTCTTCCAACCCCTTACCGAATCGCTCGGCGACCCTCGACAATTCTTCGCGTTTCTGTACGGCAATATCTAATACGACTTTTTCTCCAGCCTTATCTATAATCTTCCCTTCGTCATCAAATTTTAGCCCAGCATCCGTAATCAGTTTCTTTGCCTCATCTGCGTTATATTCTGCCAATTTAGGCAACTCGACTTCTTCCTGACGTGGCAAAAATGGATAGTCCAGCACCTGGGTTTCATCAATCCCCTCTCGCACCTTCGACATATCAATACCCCTCTGGATGGCTTGCCTTACTTTGATATTCGATAATTTATTACTAGCCGTATTCAGAAAAGCATATACGCCACCATTTATTAACGTATTTCTACGGCCAATCGTCCCCGGCAAGGATTCCGATTCGCTCATGCTCAATTCCGCCGTTGCCATTACGTCGGCATTCTTTATAGCTTCAACAATATGCGCGGTGCTACCATAAGTCTTCAAAGTAAACTTATCTAGACGCGTATCCTTCTTAAAGTACCTATCGTTACGACTCAGATAGATTGTCTGCAAGTTATTGCCAGCCATCCCAGCCGAAGTTTGCATAGCATTTAACACGAATGGCCCCGATCCAATCGGATGAGTCGAGAAATCATTTTCATAGACCAAAGCCGGGCTCACGCCTTCCAAAGCATGCTTTGGAATAATTGGGAACTCCAAGCTATCTTTAAAATCCACGTACGGCGACGGCAAAACGAACTTTATCGTTAATTCATCTTCCTTCTCAACCTTCACGCTAGCAAAATCTATCGAGATTGTCGTCTTCGCCGTCGTATCGCTAATCAAATCAATAGTATAAATTACATCATCCGCATTAATCGCCTGCCCATCGGACCACACTAAGCCTTCCTTCAACTTCACTGTCCATGTCCGCATGTCTTTATCTGCCACGACCGATTCGGCCAGTTCATTCTTTAGGTGGCCAGTTGAATCCGGTGACACCAAATTTGCAAATAATAGCTTCGCCAACGTCCTCTCCGAGCTCGTTGTCGCATAAAGCGGATTCATCGAATTGACGTTTCCGAGCGTCGCCTCACTATACTCACCCCCTTGCACGAAAGCTTCCGTCTCAAACGATTCGCCGTACCAAGTATTTTGCGTAATGGCGAGCAAAAAAACCACCAATACCAAAAGAGCCCACTCAACTACCCAAATACGCACTTCGCGAATATTAGACAACCGACCAACAAAACGCTCAGAAAAATGCTTTCCAGCCTTCTCACCGAACTCGTTAGCCGCTTTTACCACACGCCGGCTAACTTTCTCCTTATTTCGCCCACTCTTTTTCTGTTTTATTTTCATTTACTACACAATTAGAATTGCTAGAATCGACAATACAAATACCGTCACAATCACTATCGTTGCATTGAATAGAGATTTCTCTAGACCGCGTCGTTCAGTATTTAATTCGCCAGACCCGCCAAAGCCAGCACCAAGCGAAGCGCCGCGCTGCTGTAATAGGATTAACAAAATCGACAAAATCGCCGATACGAAGACTGTCACATTTAAAAACACACCTATGTCC
This sequence comes from uncultured Candidatus Saccharibacteria bacterium, assembly GCA_946406665.1. Lineage (GTDB taxonomy): Bacteria > Patescibacteriota > Saccharimonadia > Saccharimonadales > Saccharimonadaceae > UBA2834. Next base: position 6,846 of record CAMJLE010000016.1, read on the forward strand.
ATAGATATATTCTACACTAGGCGCCCCCATATTGACAAGAAAGATTGTTAAGTGAGCCTAACGCAAGGTTCTGTATCACTTCAGAGCATCTTTACGCTTTAGTAAAGTATGGTACTGAATCGCAAAACGGTGACTCTCCTCATCGATTCGTGCAATCAGCTTAGATATATGTCCATCTTTCGCCAGCTCCATCATCCGATAATCCTCCACCCCCTCGGGTATTACAATTCGCACACGCGCATTTTTGCTATGGTCCCCACTCTTATCTCGCCCAATAATCGGGATTTTTTCTGCCGCCACAATCCCCCGCACGGCCGAAATCTGCCCAACTGACCCATCCAGAATAATCAAATCTGGCCGACCCCAATCTTTTAAGTGATTCATCCGTCGCGTAATAACTTCCCTCATACTCTCTGGGTCGTTGTTTTGCTGCTTGCGTAACTTAAAGCGCCGATACTTCGTTCGGTCCGCCGCCCCGTTAATAAAACACACCATCGAACCAGCCGCGTTCTTTCCCGATTGATGGCTAATATCATATCCCTCAATTCGCACCGGCGGCTTATCCATGTCTAAAATGTCTTGCAACTCTTCAAGTGCCTTGTCCGAAGAGATATCTAGCAACTCCTTGTCCGAAAACACTATCTTTGTCCCAAGCCCCTTCAGACCAAAGTATTGATTCCGATACTCTGCCGCCTTCTCGTAGTCGCCCTTTTCCGATGCCTCATACATCATCTTCTCCATATCTCGCACTAACTTCTTACGGTTTCCCTTCAGATAGCTAATCATTCGCCGCAACGATTGCTTATAGTCGCGAGGCGTCATCTTTCCCACCTCAATACCGGGCGTTAAACCCAAATCGGTATTTAAAGTTTTTCTGCCATTATAAGGTTTATCATAATATGGGAAAATTCTCCGCAAAATCCTCAAAGCCCGCGCTATTGCCACCTTGCCGTAATATGGCCCATAGTATTCCGCGCCATCATCCTCTGGGTTACGCGTCATGGATACATATGGCACTTCCGATCGCATATCTATGCGCACATAACTCACACTCTTGTCGTCTCGCAATAGTATATTCCATTTCGGCATATAGCGCTTAATCATCTCGCTCTCGAGGAATAGTGCGTCCATCTCCGTGTCTACTACTATCCAATCGGTATCGTCAATCTCCGCAACTAGCGCCCTTGTTTTTGTATCCTTTCGGTCGGGCGACTGAAAATACTGTCGTACACGATTACGCAAAATTGCCGCTTTGCCTACATATATCACTTCGCCATCAGCGTTTTTGTGAAAATAAACTCCAGGCTCTTTGGGAAGATCTTTGAATTTAGCTTTCAGTTTAGGCGTGAGATTCATATGCTTATATTTTACCAAAAAGCCACCCCTTACGGAGTGGCTAAATGTATTTTATGACTATCCTATTCTACTCGCCAAGCGATGATAGTGAAGTCAAATTAAGTTCCTTCGAAAAGCCACCAACCAATTGTTCAAGCATCTCATCCATCTGCTTATTGGCTTCCTGCTCGCACAGCTTTACCATCTGTGGATCAGTACCGAATTCTTTCTCACACATCTTCTTTGCAAACTTCGGGTAGCTTTCTTTGAATGACTTGATAGCCGAATCCTTAATATCATCCACGGCATTTATAACATTTTCCGCATCACCCGTTGGAGCCGATACGTTTTTATCTTCATAATCAAGCTTTACATCGAGATTCATCGAATAACCATCTTCACCGTCAGTCGTCGCAGTTCCTTTCACGGAGCGTAGCTCATGAGACCAGCCTTTGATGCCAAACTTCAAATCGAATTCACCTTCCGACTTTTCCTCGTCTTCGTCTTCTTCGTCGTCATCATCATCTTTTTCGACGGATCCGCTATCCATGCATGATTCGAGCTTCTTTGTTACTTCCAACTTCGAGACTTCCTTACTAAAAGCCTTATACTCGTCACTGTTAGACTTGACATAATAATAAGTCAGCCCATCCGCACTTTCGGTGTCTTTCTTATCGTCAGCCTCAACGAACGAATGCTCTTTATAGATGTCGAGAATCTTATCTTTGACTTCTTTGCTAGAAGCCTCGTCTAGAGCACTCGTAATACAATCGTATTCTTCTTTAACCTTGTTATTGCTCTTGAACGTGTCACCATCAATCTTGTACCATTTGCCATCAATCGCCTTAATAGCACCTTTTAGCGTATCCTTTAATAAATCAGATATCATCTTCGATTGTTCGTCGCCGCTAGCCGAGCCGCCAAACATAGCCTCCAAATCGGCTCCGTCAATCGCTTCTGCTAGTTTATCTAGTTTTACAAAGATGCCATCTTTAGAGATATATGCGCCCGCTACGTCTACAGAAAATGACGTATCGTTGGACATCTTAATTTCCAAGTTACCACTTCCGCTAAAGTTCGCACCCTTACTGTCAGACTTAAAGTTAAGCTTAACGTTCTCAAAGCCGGCTTTCTTTTTGTTCTTCGCCGTAAGTGTTACAGAACCATCAAATTGGCGCGCATCGGCAGATAGAGTACTCGTCATCGCATCGCTCAAGACGCGTTCCTTCGACTCATGTAAAACATAGAAAACTATTCCACCAATACCAAGCCCTAGCAACAAAACTATTATAATAATTCCAATAATTAGCCCTGTCTTTTTCTTTTTCGGCTTCGCCGCCTGCTCGGCCGTCGCTGGCGCAGCTGTTACTACTGGCGCAGCAGCGCTACTATCAGCACTTACTGGCGCAGCCTCCCCCGTTCCTTGAGCAAAATTAGTAGTTGATGCCGATTCACTATTCGCCATCGCAGTTCCAGCCTCCATTCCATTCGTTTCTGTTGAAAAATTGACCGCACCAGACACTTCTGCCTCTCCCTGGCTTGCGGTAGTGGCGGCAGGCGCTATAGTCTCTGTCGCATCGCTCAATGGTGCTGTTTCCGGACCACCAAAGGGGTTCTCTGAGGACGGATTGGCGCCAAACGCATTGTCATCGCTATTCACACTCTCACTCCTTAATGCTTCTTCGTTATTAAAAGGACCTCCCCCAAACGTAAGATCGCCAGTCCCGATAGCGCCGACTAACGCTTCTTGTTTTTGGTTAGTCGCTGCGCTATCATTATTTTCCTTATTCTTATTGTCGTAGACTAATGGATTGTCTTTGATCGTTTCCTCGGGATCAGCAATAAATTCCTCTTCGGCCACCGCCTCCTCATCGAGGGTATTTTCCTGTTCATCAATATCCATCAGTCAAAGAATCCAATTATTTTATTATTCAGCTTCCTTATCTTCGTCGCCAGTGTAGCGGACTTCGCATGAGGTATGGTTACGTGCGCAAGTTTCGATACTCTGGTACTTCTCGAGAAGTTCGCTTGAGAAAATAAATAGCCAGACCGAAATAGCGGCAAATAGAACCATAACTACACCGAATACGACGAAGAAGAATTTGTATTTACCAGTAGCCACGTGACAATCTGGGTAATTCTCTTTATAGATACCAATCGGTAGCGCCTTCTTGCTTGCAGCAGCCTTCTTGCTTACGGTTGATTTCTTTTTTGTGGCAGGTTTATTTGCCATAGCTAAAATGCCCTCCTATAATTGTACTTTAGCTTAAATATATCACAATTACTCAAAATCCCAAAACTTTTTCATAAGCATTTTATGCTATTATTATATATAAGATAATACGCATAGTCTAAGGGAGAAAGAAAGGCATCGATACATATGCAAAATGCTAGTTGTAATATAAAAATTATTCACGCACGACAAATTCTTGATTCACGCGGCAATCCAACCGTTGAGGCGGACGTCATTCTCGAAAGTGGCCATGCTGGTCGCGCGGCAGTTCCGTCCGGCGCATCAACCGGAGCCAGCGAAGCGCTCGAGCTTCGCGATGGCGACAATGACCGTTTCGGTGGCAAAGGCGTGCTCAAGGCCGTCTGGAACGTCAACAACAAAATTAGCGACATACTTGTTGGCAACGACGCCAGCGACCAACGCCAGATCGATCGACTCATGATTGATCTCGACGGTACCGAAAACAAATCCAACATCGGCGCCAATGCTATCTTGGCCGTCTCCCTAGCTTGCGCCAAGGCCGCCGCACACGCCAAACACATGCGCCTCTACGAATATATCGCCTCCATCGCTGGCACTTCAGGCGACATGAAGATACCGATGCCAATGATGAACGTAATGAACGGCGGCGCACACGCCGATTGGTCCACCGACTTCCAGGAATATATGATCATGCCGATTAGCGCCGGCAATATCTCGGACGCAGTCCGCATGGGTGCTGAAGTCTTCCATTCGCTCAAAAGTATCCTTAAAGAGCGCAAATATGCCGTTACGGTCGGCGACGAAGGCGGCTATGCTCCATTCGTCAAAGATGGCAACAATGAGCCGCTCGAGTTGATCAAGCTCGCAATCGAAAAAGCCGGCTACGCACTCGGCAAAGATATCGTCCTTGCCATGGATATCGCCGCATCCGAATTCGCCAAAGATGACCACTACGAGCTCAAGACAAATGGTGATTGGAAGTCTAGCGAAGATCTCGCAAACTGGTACCAATGGATTACCGATAACTACCCTGTTGTCTCTATCGAAGATGGCCTAGGCGAAAACGACTGGGGTGGCTGGCATATGCTCACCGAGCGCTTCGGCGACCGTATTCAGCTCGTCGGCGACGATTTGTTTGTCACTAATAGTAAACTGCTCCAACGCGGTATTGACGAAAAGTCCGCCAACGCCATCCTTATTAAGCCGAATCAAATCGGCTCTCTCACCGAGACTATCGACACCGTCCTTCTTGCCAAGCAAAACGGCTTCCGCTGCATTATGTCTCATCGCTCAGGCGAGACTGAGGATACAACGATTGCCCACCTAGCCGTCGGTCTCGGCACCGGTCAAATAAAAACCGGCTCGCTATCCCGCTCCGAACGCGTTGCTAAATACAATGAACTCATTCGCATTGCCGAAGCTAACTCTCGCCTCGGCCTGGAGAATCCGTTCAAACGCTAAAACTGACAAAACCACAATCGCACTCTCCAAAAACTGGAGAGTGCTTTTTGATTCCAAAATTCAACGTTTTGTCAGATAGATGCCTCTACTAATCATTGACAATTTGGCTAAAGTGTGCTATAATAGATATATCCTGTATTGGCGCCCCCGCCAAAGAGAGCGCCATTTTTCTTGCCCCCTATCCCCTATCTAAAACTATTTCTCGTATCCAGGCTTTCCTAGCAGCTCAAACATCCTCGTTTTGTAAGCTTCCACCCCCGGCTGATCGAACGGGTTAACGCCTAGCGTAAATCCACTAAGCGCGCAGCTCATCTCAAAGAAATAAATTAATCCGCCAATCGAACGCTCGTCTATATCCGGCATAACAATCTCCAACACTGGCACGCCACCCGCCACGTGAGCCTCGCGCGTTGCGGCATTTGCGGTCTTATTGATGTAATCAAGCTCGCGCCCTTCGAGATACTTTAGCCCATCCAAGTTATCCTCCGTGACCGGAACCATCATATCTGCGTAATCGCGAGTGACTTCCACGAAAGTCTCAAACAAATTGCGTCGCCCCTGCTGGATGTATTGCCCCATCGAATGCAAATCAGTCGAATCAATCACGCTAGCTGGAAAAACGCCTTTTTCGTCTTTCCCCTCACTCTCGCCAAATAGCTGCTTCCACCATTCGTTAAAGTACGTAAATTGCGGCTCGAAATTCGCCAGAATCTCAATATTAAAGCCCTTCGTTAGCAATACGTTGCGCAACGCCGCATATTCCGCCGCCGCACCACCATCAGATATCAGCGCCGTCCGCTCTTCTGCTGCGCCATCCATTAGGGCGTCAATACTAACCCCCGCCACAGCAATCGCCAATAGCCCAACCGCAGACAAGACCGAATAACGACCACCGATATTATCCGGCACCACAAAAGACTCATATCCCTTTGCCACCGCTTCGTCGTGCAATGCACCCTTTGCTGCATCAGTAGTTGCATAAATGCGCTTCGCGGCCTCTTCGGTACCATATTTATCAATCAACATCTGCTTGAATATTCGAAACGCCACTGCCGGCTCAGTCGTAGTACCAGATTTCGAAATCACATTAACTGAAAAATCCGCATCGCCAATCTGATCTACGATACGCCGAATCGAACGCACGCTCAAACTATTCCCGGCGTATAAAATTTTTGTTCGCCCCTTTTCGCCACCCAGTGCCTCGATTACCGCACGATGCCCCAGATAGCTACCACCAATACCAATACAAACTAAGTAATCAGAATCGTCATTTATCTTCTTGGCGGCTTTCTTAATGCGCTCAAATTCCACCTTGTCATAGTTAATCGGCAAATTCACCCAACCACCAAAAGCATCTTGTTCCGCTCTTGCCACATAGGTCCGCGTCACGTCTATAACCTTCTGGTATTCCGCCTCATCGACAAAGCCTTTAGCGTATTTAAACTCAATCATTTTACCTCCTGTCTTACTGTATATTATAGCAAAGAAACAAAAAACCGCCTCTCTGGCGGTTTCTCTTTACAAGCTCACTGCAATATCGTGCAAATCACTAGACTTTAGGTGCCCCTCCGCATCCATAATTACGTACAAAACGCCACCATTTACCCAAGCCGCATTCGAATCCGAAACGTAAATCGTTAGGCCTTGCCCCTTCGCAACCGAATAATCATTGCCCCAATTCTTCTTCACATAATTCGTCAAGACGGCAGCCGAATCCCAGCTGGACTTTTCTTCCAAAATCGTAAACTTATGACCTTGATCGTCTTTGAAGTTCATCGTAATACGGCCATTGTCTTCTTTGGCCAACCCATCCAGACGATAATTCGCAGGAATATAGCTCGGATACGATTTCTCTATGCCCGCCTGCATCGCAGCAACCCGCGCCGACAAACTAGGCATATTGATATATACCAGATAACCCAATACAGCAATCGTTACGACTGCCATACTAGCCGCAAGCGCAAACCTCTTCCCCTTAAACAGCCCCGCCTTCGACTCCTTGGCCTCGTTTAGCTGAATATTCATTGGTTGCCTACCAGCAACACCCTGCTCTTGTTCAATCTTATTCATCCGCGAAAGCGCTTGCTGAATCGCCTGATCCTTCATCTGCTGAGCCGTTAAAGGCTTTGGCTGCGCCTGCGCACGTGCCGCCACTTTCTTCGCGGCAATTCGCTGCTTTGCGGCCGCCGCCTGGGCGTTCTTCACATACGTATCGCTTTTACTATTTTGCGCAATCTGTCTTATGGCCGCCCTGCGCTGCTGCGCCTGCTGCGCCTGTTGCGTCTTCTCCGCTGCTTGAGCTTGCGTTTTAGCTTGAGCTGCTTGCGCAGTAGTAGCGCTTACGCGACGCGCAGCCTGGCTCGCAGCATTAGCGGATGCTTGTACTTGAGCCGTTTTTGCCTGATGGACCTCGGCCCTAATTGGTTGAAGATGTACGCTGCCACTTTTTCGCAAAATTGTACGATTATAACCCTGACGCTGAATAGTTCTCGATGTTGCGGCGGTCGCTTGGCTAACCTTCGGCCTAGCCACCGGCCTCTTTACGAATTTTCGATTTAGAGTTGAGGATTTTTGTACACGCCGATGGTCAACAGTACTAGCATGATGCGCTGTTGCGACTTTCCCTGTTTTGCGAATAACTCCGTCCATTTTTCCTCACTTTATACTGCTAATGTAATAATAAGCCATCAGAAAGCCATAATCAATAGCGATTTATTAATTCTACAATAATTGTGTTCAAGCGCGTTCTTGTTTTTTAACCATAAGCATTTATTTGTTATATAATTATATTCAAAGATAATAATCACTTAAATCTAAGACAATGGACCGACAAAGAAAAAAGAAGATTCAAAATATCCGCATCATGATTACGAATATCCTCATGGCAATATCCGTAATAGGTATAGTTTTCATTCTGATGCTTATCGCCATGGGCTACAATTTTAACGAAAACGGCGGGCTTGAACAATCAGGCCTTATCCAAATCAGCTCTAGCCCGAAAGGCGCCACAGTCGAAATCGATAACGAAACTCAGTTTGGCCGCACCGACATCAGCAAGATGCTCAGTTCCGGAGACCATCGCGTCAAAATCAGCAAAGACGGCTATGACTCATGGGAAAGAACCATCAAAGTCGATGCCGGGCTACTTACGCGCATCGAATGGGCACGCCTTTTCCCCCTGAAAGCTAATACTGCCACCGTTGCACAGTTTAGCAACCTGCGTCTAGCAGAGTTTTCCGACAATCGTAAAAATCTTTTTGTAATCGAGCATGATTCCCCAATCGCAAGCTACATCAATATCCAGGGCGATAAAATTAATACTCAAAAATTCTATCTAAACAAAGCCCTAGGAAACGACGAGAGTGTCCTTGATGGCACCCTTAAGCTCATTGCCTGGAACGAATCGAACGACAAAGCACTCTTCACCTGGACTCGCGACAAGAAAACCACTTGGCACATCTTCGATCTGCAAAACGCCGACAAAAGCGTTAATCTTAGCAAAAAATACGGCATGGAATTCACTGATATTCGCATCGCCAACGATTCCGCCTCCAAGCTTTGGGCACTCGAAAAAGGAAACATGCACATTATCGATCTCAGCAACCAAACAATATCCGGCGTTCTTATTCACGACGTAGAACAGTTTACGAATAATAAAGATGTCATCGCATATGTAAGCACCGATGAAGATGGCGAAAATCGCAAGATTAGCATTTTCAAAGAAGGCGAAAAAGGTGCAACTCCTATCGTAGACCTCAAAGACAAAAAGCCTAACGTTATTCTTGCCATGGGCGCCTACTGGAACGAATCGTGGCTCGCATACAGCATCGATAAGCGCATTCACGTTCAGAGCGGCACCTACCCTTCTTACGACAAACCAAGCAAAGACAATCTCAAAGAAGTTGTCAGGCGTAATCTCGAATTCGCACCAACAATTGCCGGGACTAATCGCCTCAACCGCGTTGTCATATTCGCCGGTTCTTGCAGCCTAACCTCCATCGACATCGAGACGCATAACTACTTCGACTCAACCACTGAGACCGAGCTCTCGGAACTAAGCTGGCTCGACGATTACCTACTTTGGGAAAACTCCGACAACAAAATCATCGTTCGCGACTTTGATGGCGAAAATCGCCGCGAAATACTCGACGTAAACAACCAACACGCCGTCAATATTACCGAAAACGACAAATGGCTGTATTACTTCGACGTCAAACAAGCTGACGTCGACGCAGATGGCCAAGCCAAAGACAAGACTAACGAGACCGCATCGACCGAAATAGTCTATCAGCTCAAACGCCAAAAGCTAGAATAATCGCCCCTCTAAGATTGACCCGTCAGCCACTTCCATAACCCCTCTAGAGGAGAGTCGTGGTTGGCCGGCATCTCTGTTTTATCGTTATCGTTTTCTTCTTCATCCGGAGCGGGCGTGATTGCCCCTTCATAACTAGGCGAAATCTGCTCACCGAATACCAATAAGCGCTCACGCGAGGTGCCGAGCGGAACACATGTAATCAACGTAATCATCGGCTTTCCGTCATTATCATTCGCAATTTTCTTCAAAGCCGCCACATCGGTCGGTTTCACCGTCTTCGTGCCGGTCACTTTATATGCATAACGCACCTCGTTATAATCCATATAAATAAGGTCGCCTTCGCTCATCCGCGTCAATCCGGAAAAAATGAATTTGTAGTTGCTCTGCTGATATATATTTCCGGCCGAATGTCCCGAAATAACAAAATTACCAATCTCCCCAGGCTTCGCCGATGCTCCTGGAACCGCAAAATTCGCTACACCATTATCCATAGCGATATTCATCGAATTAACATCATTCTTTGCACCAAATATCACAGGAACCTCTATATTCAACTTCGGGATCATCAAATACGGCTTTTCGTGCGTCTTTATTGCTAGTGTTGGATCGAGCGCCGTGATTTCGTTTACTTCTGTATTTCCTGGCGACATATATGCCACTATGTGTGACGCAATCACCTGATTATACTGGAAGCAAATGCCGAAAACTAAAATTAGCCCCCCGATAATTAGCGGGATAAAGTGTCGCGAGCGACGTATTTTATTTGCTCTCGCCTCCGCCTTACGGCGTATTTTTGCACGAAAATCATTCTGCACTTCTTCTGAGCTTACTAAACTATCTATCGGTTTCGACAGACCAGCATTCGCCTGCTTCTCTTTTCGCTCACGCTCGAGCTGATTGCGCTCCATTTTCATTTTTTCACGCACAACATACTCGCGTGCGGCCTTGCCATAATACTCGCCGTAGTACTTTTGGTAATAATTCTGCCATGCTGAATGATACTTTTGCCAATCCTGAGAAGATGCTCGTGGAGCCGTTTTTGCAACGGGCGTAGTTTTGGCAGAAACATCATGTCCTTGCTGAACCCGCGTAGTCTTATAGGCCTCCAGTAGTTTTTTGCGCGCTAAATCGGTTACCGTTTTTTGCTGACGCCGCACGCTAAGCTGCTCATCCGTCAAAACGGCAGACTGACCATTGGCACTAGAATGCCCAGAATTATTCTTAGCGGCCGCCGCCCAAGCATTCCAGCTTGGCATAGCGCCGCCCTGCCCACCGTTCTTATTATCCATTACCTATATTCTAGCATAATTGGCAATATCATGATAGAATCAAACTACGCGCACCAAGCGCCATCCACTCTGGGCGAGTGGTGAAATTGGTATACACGATAGACTCAAAATCTGTTGGTCTTACGACCGTGAGGGTTCAAGTCCCTCCTCGCCCACCA
>CAMJLE010000017.1 GCA_946406665.1 uncultured Candidatus Saccharibacteria bacterium
GAAAACGTATAGCTCTACAAAAACTCCCCCTACGATGTGGGGGAGTTTTTTGGATTATTTGTATACTCTTATGCTAGTTCGCAAGTTCTTTGCCGCTAAGTTTGGATGCGAAATCGGAAAGATAGAATCCGATCACACCGCCAAGAACTGGGAAGATTACGTAAGTAACTAACATTGGCATCAATGCACTCATTAGGCCATCAAAGCCTCCTTCGACGCTAGTTGGCAGCAAGCCATAAATGAAGGAAATTGCTGGGTTCATAATAAAAATATTTTGGTCCCGAACGCCAAAGAATGAGTTGCTAATGACAACCGCAAATAGCATCGCCGTAAAAATACCACATGCAACGGTTGCTGCAAAAGTAAATGCACTACGTTTGTAGGCGAGGGCGCGAGCAAAGAAGAACGCAATAATGATTGCGCCAACAAATTCGAGCATTGTAACTGCCCAGAAGAAGCTGAATCCTTCTGTTGCTGCGGCGATATCGCTAGCGGCTGTTAGGGTTGGTAATGGCATCGTTTCTGCGACGATATTGCCAGACGCAACGCCTGCATTATAGAAACCGTTGACGATTAGAAAACCGACCCATGCACCGATTACCTGTGCAACGATGTATAATACGCCGCGAATTACTGATACGCGACGAGTTGCCATCATGCCGACCGTAACAATCGGGTTAAAATGTGCGCCCGACAATACATACATAGCGAGCGTAACGCCAAGATATGCAAAAATCATATATAGCGGGTTAAATAAGCCGAGCGTCAATACGACGCCAGCAATAACGCAGGTGCCCACGATTTCGCCGATAATTGCGCCGATGATTTTAGTGTCTTTGAAAATGGTCAAAATATTTTCAGAAGGATCATGCTTGCAAGCAAAGAATTCCTTGACTGGATGTGACTTTTCAGACATCACTTTAACTTTTTCTTCTGCTACCTTTTCCGCCTTTTCTTCGACCTTTTCCACCATGGTAACTTTGGCTTTTTTGGTAGTTTTGGCTTCGACTGCTTTGACAGTTTTTGGCTTTGAAGTTGCGGCTTTAGACTTAGCGGAAGTCTTTTTGGCGCCAGACTTCTTGGCCGTTTTGGCTTTGGTTGTTGCCATTTTACCTCTCCATTAATATTATATGCGAACATTATATCATACCGCCCCTATAAGTCACTTTTTTCTCATTCGTTTAGGATAAGCTTTGTGTGCTACAATTAATAATATTCAATAAAGAAGGAGATTCGCGTGGGAATAATGGTGGAGGGAAATGAAGAACAGTCAAAGTTGCAGGAGCGCATTACTGCCGATTTGCGCGAACGCTCGCGTCGTAACTCGAAGAACGAAGGCGAAGTAGACCTCGTTGAGGATTCTGAATATCTCAAAAATACCCAAAAAACCAGTCGTTTTAGTTGGTTCTGGTTCGTACTTATTACACTTGCAGTTTTATCGCTAGCCATCATCTTCTTTATTAAATAGTCAACAGATAAGAGATATGTTAAAATACTAGTTATCATGCCTAGTATTTCGGAACTAAAAGCAGAGCTGAAACGGCTCAATGCAGAATATGCCAAAATCAAAGACATGCCGGCTGAAAAGCGGGCTGATTTTGGCAAAGAACTAAATGTCAAAAAGCAAAACATTATGCAGCAAATCGCCGACGCTGAAGCTGCGGCCGAGGATCAGGAAGTTTTTCCACTCGATATTACGGCCTCCCGCGACATTAATGCTGAAACGCCAGTTTTTCTAACGGCGGATTTTGGTAGCAAACATCCACTCATGACCGAGCTCGATCGCGTAATTGGAATTTACCAAAGTATGGGTTTCGATATTATGGAATCGGTTCAGCTCGATGATGAATATCACATGTTTGACAGTCTCAACTTTGCCAAAGGTCACCCGGCTCGCGATGGCTACGATACTTTCCGCACCGAAGAAGGTTTTATTCCACCTGCTCACACTAGCACCATGCAAAATCGCGTACTAAAGGCTCATAAGTACAAACTAGACGAAGGTGGCGCAATTGCAGTTGCAGTCCCCGGTCGCACCTATCGCAATGAGGACGTAGATGCTACGCACGAGCACACTTTTTACCAATGCGAAGGAGTATATGTTTCCGAGAATTGTACTCTAGGCAACATGCTCGGCATCTTGCGCGAATTCTTCGAAAAATACTATGGCCAAAAACTCAACATTAAAACTCAGCCTGGCTATTTTCCTTTCACGGAGCCAAGCCTTGAATTCTTAATCGAGAAGCCTGCCGCTCTTGGCGGTAAGGGTAAAGGTGGCGATTGGCTCGAAATGCTCGGCTGCGGCATGATTCATCCGAATGTTCTTAAAATGGCAGGCATCGATCCGGCAAAATATCGAGGTTTCGCGTGGGGCGGCGGTATCGACCGTCTGGTCATGTTACGCTATGGGCTTGGCGATGTACGTAATTTCGAAGCGGCCAAACTTGATTTCTTGAAGGAGTTCACATGTTAATTTCGCTAAATTGGATCAAAAAATATGTCGAAATCGACATTCCTAATGACGAACTAGTTAGGCTCATCGGCGCAAGGCTAGTGGAAGTCGAGGAAGCAATCGACGAAACTCATAAATACGACGGAATTTTTGCCGTAAAGGTTGTTAGTGCCGAGAAAATTCCAGATACCCATCTAACTCTATGTATGATTGACGATGGCGGAAAGGCTAAAGATGTTGTTCGTAACGAAGATAATTACGTTCAAGTCATGTGCGGTGCGCCAAATGTTCATGAGGGCATGATGGCGGCATGGATTGCTCCGGGCGCAATAGTTCCTGCTACTTTTCGTGATGACGAGCCGTTCGAGATTGGTATGCGCAAAATGCTCAAAAAATACGATTCGTACGGCATGCTTGCAGGAGCAGACGAGCTTGCACTTGGCGACGACCATTCTGGCATAGTCGAACTCGACCCAGCTTCCGCAAAGCCTGGCGACGATTTTGCTAAACTATTCGACCTCGACGATATTATTCTCGACATCGAAAATAAATCGCTCACGCATCGTCCTGACACATTTGGCATTCTAGGCTTCGCGCGAGAAGTTGCCGGCATTCTTGGCCAGCAATTCCATACAGAGGATTGGTATTTGCGAAGTTCTGTAGATTTTGAGGTAGACAAAAGCGTCAAGCTCGACATCGAAATCGACGAGAAGCTCTGTCCACGCTACACTGCGGTAGTACTTTCGCCAAAAAATAACGACTCGCCAAAATATCTAACTTTGCAGGACACGCTACTCGCCCGTTCCGGCATGCGCCCAATTGAGCCAATCGTCGACCTAACTAATATTTTGATGCTACTTTCCGGACAACCACTGCATGCTTTTGACTACGATAAATTCGTTTCTGTCGGCAAGAGTGATAAACCGAAAATCATCGTGCGGGCTGCCAAAAAAGGCGAAAAACTCACTTTACTCGACGACAAAGAAATCGAGATGAACGAAGACGATATCGTCATTACGAGTAATAATATCCCGGTAGCGCTTGCTGGTGCGATGGGTGGCGCAAATACAGCTATCGACGAAAAGACCGAGCGCATCATTCTCGAATCGGCAACTTTCAGTCTATACAACTTACGCAAAACCCAGATGGCGCATGGTATCTTCTCCGAAGCCATCACTCGTTTTACGAAAGGACAGCCGGCCGGCCAAACCTTGCCCGTAGCTCTGCGCTTTGCCGAACTAGCGCAAAATATTGGCTATCAGCCGCTCGCGGTATTCGATAGTCAAAAAGCAACGCCAAAGGCTGAGAAAGTTGAGCTGGAATTATTGCAACTCAACAACCTTCTCGGCACGGATTTCACCATTAAGCAGGCTTGTAGTATTCTACAAAACGTTGAATTTTCGGTCGAAAGTAAAGGCAAGAAGCTCATCGCAACTGTACCCTTCTGGCGGACGGATATTCATATCCCAGAAGATCTCATTGAAGAAATTGGCCGCCTTTCAGGCTACGACAACATTGCGCCCGTCTTGCCGCTTCACGCTACGTCTGATCCTAACGAGATGTTCGCCCTCAAGACAGTCCTACGCAACCACCTAGCAGCTCGTGGTGCGAACGAGGCGTTAACTTACTCTTTTGTGCATGGTGATTTGCTCAAAAAAGTCGGCCAGAATCCAGATAATTCCTACAAAATCATCAATTCCATTTCGCCAGATTTACAATATATTCGCCAAAGCATTGTGCCGAGCCTTATCGATAAATCCTACGCCAATTTGCGTGCGGGTTACGATAAATTCGCGCTTTTCGAGATGAATCAGGTTTATCCGCGCGACGCCGGACTAGACGAGGACGGCGTGCCACAAGGTCTATATAAACTTGGCTTCGTGCTTGTTTCGCAAGACAATAACGCTGGTTTTTATCTTGCCAAAAAATATGCACAGTCAATTTTAGATTCACTTGGAATTGCGCACAATATCAAGCCATTCGCCGAGGCAGAAGATAAGACGAACGCCTATTACGAGCCAAAACGTAGTGCAAATATATGGTCGGCGAGCGGCGAACTTATTGGATATATTGGAGAGATAAAACAGCGTATTTTGTGCGATTTTAAACTTCCGACTAATACTGCCGCCTTCGAATTAGATTTGCGTACCATTCTTAAACTGCAGGGAGCTAACGCTAAGGACTTTAGTTTTAGCCAATTCCCATCCGTCGCGCGCGACTTGACTTTGACGCTCCCGCTTGACCGCCAGGCTGGTGAAGTTGAGGCGCAAATCCGCGAGGCGCTCGCTCGTTTCGGCTTAATTTATCGCATTGAATGTACTTCTATCTATCAAGCAGACCAAGCAAAGACAAAAAACGTCAGCTATCACCTCAGTTTCGCTAGGACCGACAAAACCTTAGAAAAGTCCGAGATTCAAGATATAATGAATACATTGGAAAAAATAAAATAACGGGTGGACGGAGGTAAAATGATCAAAAACGACGACATAAAGACGACCCCGAAGCAGCGCCTAATAATAATTGTGGTAGCGATTTTTATGCTGCTCTCGACTTTTGCGCTCTATGCCGGAATCGTTCTAAGCGCTACTGGTAACAAAACTGAGTCTAATAATCTTACTAGCGAAGAGCAGGCGCGCTACGACAAGCTCATGGCTGAATATAATGAAGCCGTCGAAAAACAGTCTAAGGAGCTATCCGACAAATACTTCAACGAATTCAAGGCCTACAAGGAAAAAGTAAAATCCTTCAATGCTGCTAGCGTCACCAATTTGCAAACCGAGGATATTAAGGTTGGTACAGGGAAGGCCGTGACTGACGAAAATTTCACCGATTACTCTGCCTACTATATAGGTTGGCTTAGCGACGAAAAGGTCTTCGACTCTTCGTTTGACGATTTCAGCAATCCTACTCAGCTGAAAGCGCCGCTTGCTGGCCAAGATGGTTTAATTGAGGGTTGGAAGAAAGGTATTGCTGGCATGAAAATGGGTGGCGTGCGCATCCTTACTATCCCGTCCGCACTTGGCTATGGCGAAAACGGTCAGGGCGACACTATTCCGGCTAACTCGCCGCTAAAGTTCTTAATTATGTTGATCGACAAAGTCGAAGAAGTAAAAGCTAGTGATGAGTTAATGGATCTCTACTACAAGTCGCTTGGTATGAATATCAATGCTGCGTCTGAGTCGGAAGCACAGGAAGACACCGATAAGAGTGAGGAAGCGGAAACTACGAAATAGCAATTAGCTTTTCGCAAGAAATAGGCCCCTGTGGCCTATTTTTGTGCCCGTGAAGCGTAAGCGAGATTGACTAAAATGGAAAAGTGTGGTATAATGTACTAGTATCTATCGCGTTAGGTAGATAAGTATCTATAAAGTTGATTATTTACTGAGGTCATACCTTATTCCTCTGTTGTATTTTTCCGCATTCTTGCTCACTAACGGCGCATAGCGGGCAAAAATGCGGAAAAAACAGCGATCCCAAAATAATAAAGGAGGGGAAAAAATGGTATGGTTAGTAATGCTTGCGGCGTTCTTCGTCGCGGCGGCTGCGGCAATCGGATATGATGCAGTATGTATTAGGGAGATCGAGAAGCGAGATCATCGCGCAAGCACTCGGAAACGTACGCCTGATAAACCGAAGCGGGGCGGCTATGGTCGTCTTGCGAAAAAGTGCCGCGAAAAGTACGAATGCCCTCCGGGGAAAAAAGACGTGCTTGTCGTATTGCCGTCGGTCACCATGACTTACGCGGTAAGCGGCATTATGCTCGTAGTCCTCGGAGGCGCGTCGGTCGTTGTCCTGTATGAATATACAGGTCTCAGCGAGCCGGCCATCGTATTTGCAGCAACGGCTATCAGCATCGGCATGGCAAGGCTGTCCATGTTTATCATGGAGACGACTATTGTCGAGGCGGCAGGAGTTCACTTCGGCGAGGCAGTTGATGCGTATGGCAAAGACCGAGTCGGCTTCGCTCAGAAGCGCAGCGTTCTGGAGGTTCCAGGCCTGCTTAGATGGGCGTTCCGAGCAGAAATGACGCAGCAGATCCGCAACGACGGCCGGGTGAGCGGCGATGTTGCTGCTATTCTGGCAATCGCTCGAGGCTCCAAAATGCTTGCTGGTGGCGTTTCGCAACTTGTGAGCATTGCGCTTAGCACGCTCCGGAGCAGCGCCAAGAAAGTGCTGGAATCTGCAAAGCATTTCAGCGCAGTTGAGACTCAGTGAAATCGACGAAGGGGTCGGACCCTCAAAAAGTCCGGCCTTTTCTCATGTCTTCGAAACTATGCTAAGATGAAAACATGGACCAAGAGCAGACATTTTTCTTCTACGATTTAGAGACTTCCGGCCTGAATCCACGCGAGGATCGCTTGATGCAATTCGCGGGTATCCGCACCGACATGGAGCTTAGGCCAATCGGTGACCCAGTTAATCTGCTCGTGAAGCTTTCCGACGACACTTTGCCTAGTCCGCAGGCGATTATGGTCACTAAAATTACCCCCCAATCTACGCTCATGGACGGCTTTACGGAAGCAGAGTTTTGCAAGTATGTTTCGGACGAAATCTTTACGCCGGGGACGATTGCTACCGGCTATAATTCGGTCCGTTTTGATGATGAATTTATGCGCCATACGTTTTGGCGTAATTTTTATGACCCATACGAATGGCAATGGAAAGATGGTCGCAGTAAATGGGATTTGCTCGACGTCGTTCGTATGACGCGCGCACTTCGACCGGAAAATATAAACTGGCCAGTCACGGCGGAAGGCAAAGCAACTAATCGCCTAGAGCTCATTACGAAAGAAAACAATATTTCTCATGAGCATGCCCACGACGCGCTCTCGGACGTCGAAGCGCTCATCTCGGTAACGCACCTGATTAAAGAAAGGCAACCCCAGCTATACAAATGGCTCTTTAAAATGCGCGACAAAAAAGCTGTTCAAAAACTTATTAATCTCGATACGCCAGCTCCATTTGTATATAGTTCCGGTCGCTACTCGTCCGAGTTCGAAAAAACCACTGTCGCTTATCCGATTGCTCCAGCCAAAAATGGCAATGTGCTAGTTTTTGACTTGCGCCAGAATCTCGATGAACTGCTTGCTCAGAATGAGCCAAAATTCTTCCCAACCGTCAAAGAACTGAAATACAATCACTGTCCGGCCGTTGCGCCTCTGGGTGTGCTAGAGCAGGGGGGTGGCTGGCAAAAGATCCAACTAGATAAAGCGCGGATTGGGCAAAACCTTAAAGCCCTGCTTGCGCACCCAGATTTTATCGAGAGAATGCGTACGGAGAATGAGAATCGCGAAGAATTTCCACCCGCAATCGATCCAGAATCGGCGCTCTATGACGGTTTTCTCGACAATACCGACAAGACTCGTTGCGATGCTGTGCGTCGCGCTACGATTAACGAGCTTGCCGATTTTCATCCCGACTTTCATGATCCGCGCCTGCCAGACCTATTGTTACATTACAAAGCACGTAACTTTGCTAAAACTTTATCTGAGTCGGAGCATCGCAAGTGGGAGGAATATCGCATGCAACGCATTAAGGCTCGCCAAAATTCTTACATCAAAGCAATCCAGGACCTCGCCATGCAGTCGAATGTCGATAAATATATTCTGGAAGAATTACAACTTTGGTATCAGTCGCTGTTGCCTTATTAGCAAAATACTTATGCTCGCCAGTAAGCGAAAAACAATTATAATTTAATCATGCAGTGGTTGACGGGCATCAACTCAATTAGATTCTACGCTATTTTTTTGATTTTCATTTATCATTTGTTTCGCAGTTTTCTGCCTGGCGGCTTTATTGCTGTCGATATTTTCTTTGTAATTTCCGGATTTCTAATCACTAGTAAACTAATTCGCGAATCCGAAAAAGGCAAGATAAACTATGGTCGCTTCTTGGTTAATCGTTTCTTGCGAATCTACCCGCCCTTGCTAGCTTGTGTCCTATTAACTCTTGCGCTGACGCTATTTGTACATCCCGACGTATTAGTCGGCCTACGACAAAACGCGATTGCGGCGCTGACTTTCTCCACAAATTACGTCCAATTACTGACCGGCGGCAGTTACGAAAACATTATCGCACCGAATCTTTTTCAGCACACTTGGTTTTTAGCACTCGAAATGCAGCTATATATATTTGCCCCGCTTCTAATGATGGCAATCATTTCCGTCACAAGGGAACGCAGAAAAGCAATCGGAGTCGCTGGATTAGTTTTTCTTGTACTGGCTATTATTTCGGATGTATTACTAATAATATATGGCGGGGTATTGGGGCAGCCCGACCGCGCATATTTCGCGATCGATTCACACATGGGCGCTTTCTGCCTAGGCGCCGCATATGCTGTATTTAATTATTTTGTTCCGCGCACGCCGCGTACGCCAAAAATAATTCCAGCTATCGGTCTTGGCCTAAGCTTGATTACGATTACGATTTTATCCTTCAAGCTAGAATATATCGGCTCGATGACCTATTATTTCGGGTTACCTTTTGTCGGCTTCCTAACGGTAGTCGTGTTGGCTTGTATTGTAAAATTGCAACCAAATGTCCGCGTACGCCATAAGCCAGTTAATATTGTCCGCATGTTTGAGTATTTAGGTTCGCTTGCTTTTGGCATTTATCTTTTTCACTGGCCGCTTAGCATTCTATTGCCCAATCTACTTCCACCCTCCTTGCCAATCTGGCTATACGCGGTAATCAACTTTATCGTTAGTGTACTTTTAGCGTTTGCTTGTAGTCATTTCTTGCATGTTGAACGCCGTCTAAAAATGCTGAGATTCTATAAAAAACGTCGCATTGCGTACGCTATGGCCGCATTTGCGCTTTTTGTGCCTGCTATCTATGGTCTAATTCGGGTTCCAGAGAAGTCTGGTATCGCAGAGCAACTTGATGAAATGTCTGCGCTCGAAATTGACGAAAAGAATACCGAACAAGAAAGGTATTTAGACGCGACTAGCCTCGTCGAAAAAATCGAAGAAACGCTCTCAGTTCAATTGAAGCTTGCTTCCGACCCTTCCAGCCGCCCAAACATTATTGCTAACAGTGGCGCCAAGAGTGCAAATAGTGCTAATGTCCTGGTTCTTGGCGATTCTGTGACTCTGGGGGCTAAGCAGGCGCTCGAGTCGACCATCCCTGGCGTATATGTTGATGCTAAAGAGTCTCGTTCTATTATTACTGCGGCCAGCATCATTGCTGGCTACTCTGCAAAAGGGAGGCTTCCCGACACGATCGTGATTAGTTTGGCGACCAATGAATATAACATCACGGAGTCCTTGCTCGGGTCTATTGTTTCGACTGCGGGAAAAGGGAAGACCTTCATACTCGTCACTGCATATGCTGGCCCCCAACAAATTCGCGATAGGCAAAATGCCACACTAAAACGGTACGCCGAAAAGAACGATAATATTTATATAGCCGACTGGTGGGAGGTAGCGCATAATAATTGGTCGCTAATGTATGCCGATCATATTCACCTCAATCCCGAAGGACGCATTACTTATGCCAACCTTATCTATAATGCCGTGAGGAGTTCGCGTCGATGAAGCAGGGATTATTTGAGCGGTGGCGTACCGGTCGACAGATTCGCAAAATAAATCGCGAGGTCGACCCGAACCGCGTTCACTCGCATCGGGGACTGGTAGTAACACTGTTAATTATGATTATAGCGATCTTTGTTTCGTTCGAAGTTATTGATATTCTTCGATCAAAGTATCGACACGATCGGGAACTCGCGAGTGGGCTTGCAAATGATGCAATAATTGAACTCAGCTACATTAATACGGGCTTTATTGCTAGTGACCAGTCCATGCTAAAACAAGCCATTCGGCAGTACTCGGACACGCTTAATCATTTGCAGTCAAATGCGTACATGAATAAAGAACAGTCCAATCTACTCCGGCAATTAAGCGAGTATGAGAATATTTTAGAGGACGAGATGAATAACGCCCAGTTCATCAAGCTCCGCACGGCAATAAAAATGCTTCAGGCCGAACTGGATAGCGTTAATTCCGAAAAAAGCAGCATAGAAGAGATGGTGAACATTAAGGAATCATTGGAGGACTTTCGCGATAGTCTAAGCGCAATCGATGATGCGCGTTTCTCTATAATCGTCTCAAAATTAAGCAGTTATAGTGGCGAACTAATAACATTAACGGACAAGGTGTCGATTTGTGTCGGTACCTGTAGTGAAAAGCAATTCAAGGAGTATTTAGAAAAGCTCGAAAAAATCGCCACGAGTTATCGTGATGAATTGGAGGTGGCCGATGCGGAATTGTCTAATCACTACAGCCCACTCGCACTAATCGAATCTCTAAAAATGATACAATAGCAGTATGTATAAAATCCTTTTTCCAGAAGCAAACAATGACTATATTAAAACGGCCGCTACGGAATTAGAACGACGCGGCGTTTGCGAAGCCATACTAGAAGAGAGCGACATGAATGTGGCTGGTCAGAAAATCGCCGATGGGGCTGCGGATGCGATGGTTGCAGGCATAGATTACTCATCGCGCGACGTAATCCTTGCTTGCCGCGATTATATTGGCGTTGCTGGCCAAAAAGATCCATCCGAAAAAAAGACTTTCTCGAGTCTGTTCGTTGCCGATTTTCCCGATGGCAAACGATACGTCATCTCCGACGGTGCAACTTGCAAAAATCCAACCGCCGAACAGCTCGCCGATATAGCGATCTTAGTTCATGAGGCGTCAGCAAAAATATTAAACGACACTCCACGCATTGCCATGCTTTCTTTTTCGACCTTTGGATCTGGCGGCAAAGATCCATCGATGGATAAAATCGCCTCGGCGATCAAGCTAGTACACGAGCGGCGGCCCGATATCCTCGTTGACGGTGAGATGCAGCTCGATGCGGCCGTAAATGAGCGAATCGGCAAGAAGAAAGCCCCCAAAGATTCCGAAGTTGCCGGACGTGCAAACGTATTGATTACCCCAGATATTAACTCTGGTAATATTCTGTATAAATCACTTGAGCAATTTGCCGGAGCTAAGTTGGCTGGCCCTATTTTGCTCGGTTTCAAAAAACCGGTCTCCGATCTTTCTCGCGGCTCAACGGCCGAGGATGTTATATTTACGGCGGAATGTCTCGCTAAGCTAATCTAGCTAGGTTTGGTCCTCATAGTTCGATAATATCTAAATCATTGGGCGCATAGATGTTCCCCGAATAGAATTGTTTAGCCTCGGCCTCAAAGAGTTCTTTTCTGTTGCCGTCGGGGTATTCTCGCGAATGCCATAACACTAGATTCTTAATGCCGAGCTCTTCGGCTTTTTGACTTACCGCTGCCACGGTGCTGTGCCCCAATCTTTGTGGATTATATTGTGCAGATTCGGATTCTAGGCAATATGCCTCACGGAGGAGCCAGTCGTAACCAACAAGCTCGCTCTGTAATTCATCCGTTGGTGACTCGTCCCCCGTAAAAACAAGCTTCTTCCCGTTATTCAAGGTCATCTTGAAGCCGAACTGCTTGGCAATCTGGGATTTTAAATCAATAGCCTCGATCTCGTAGTTGCCAACATAGAAATGGCTGCGATCATTAACTGTATTAATAAATATCCTTTTACCTAAAAATTGTCGCTGCCCCTCTCTGAGCAGTGTATATACTTGGTGTTTTAGAATCTCTGCAACCTCGTCGTTGCAATAAAAATTGAGAATACCTTCGTATACTCCTCGCTTCATGGCCAAGTCTGCGTTGCGAAAAATCCAAATCGCCCCATGGGAATGATCAATGTGTTTGTGGGAGATAAAAACATCGCGAACTCTATTAGGGTCGATATTCGCACGTCTCAGTTGTTTTAATATTTCGCCACCGCCACCTGTATCTACTAAGAAATAATTCTCGTCATTAGACTCCATGACGAAACAGGTATTATAAGACTCATAAACGGTGCCGGCCCCCGTGCCTAGTACTATAATCTTTTCCATTAGTCAGCGGCCCCTGACTATTCTTCGCGACTCTTCTCGCTCTTTGGCAAGTATGCCTCAACGCGCCCACGAACGTCACGCACGGCATTCATGAAATATAAGAATGCATCGAACGGGGAATCGTACGGCGAAAAATACTGGTGTACGCCGCCATCGTTTAGATGCTTTGTGCTCATATAATAAAGATGATCTGAGGTTAATAGACGACGCCAATCGGTAATCAAATCTTCGTCATTGCTCGCTAACACTCCAGGCTTAAGGTCATAAATCGCCTTGAGGGCCTCATGCTGCATTGAATTGCCTAGCCAGGCGCTGAGGTCTCGTTCGGTATCTGCCCAGGTTACCGTCCATGGCATCGAGACGGAATCTCCCGGCTCCGAGCTGTCGCATGCCTCAGAAACAGTCATGAAGTTGCAATCGGCGCTGTTATTCCAACGATGGATTAAATCTTCGAAGAACTCAAAAATTCCAGTATCCTTCCAGACATTTTCGCCGAATGTTTCGAAATCCATAAACAAATTAACAATCGGTCCTTGCGTGCATGCGGTATTTAACCAACGCAAATACTTGTCGACGGTCAATGGCCACTCATTCCAGCTCTTATTAGGGAAACGGAACGCAATATCGTCGGACAGGCGATAATTCTTTGTTAGCAATTTGATATTTCTGCACCCATCTGGCCGATAGACTTTGTTTGGCGTACGTGACTCAAGAATCTTGTCCCAGCCTTCTGCGATTATACCCTTAAAGCCATAATTATCCGCCCATTTTGCTAAGTCGTTGTTGTATGCCAACTCAGTATTACGAAAAACTTGCGTTTGTACCCCGAATAATTCTCGAATCTTATCCTGATGCAGTCGTACCTCGGCCTCGAATTCGTCCCGATCCATAAAGAATGATAAGGAATGATTATATGTCTCTGCAACAATCTCTACGCGCCCAGTCTTTACGAGCTCTCGAATAGACTCAATGATATCTGGGGCCCACTCTTCTGCCTGTTCGAGAAATGTCCCAGTCATCGATAGGGAAAACTTGAATTTGTCGGTTTGATTAATCAATTCGCCGAGACATTTTAGCATCGGTCGGTATGATTTTTCGGCTACCTTCTTAAAGACGCGTTCATTATTCGCGCCAGTATACCAATCTTTGTCTGTCCAGTAATCGTGATCATGATCGACCGAAAAGATACTATAATGTTTCACCCGATAAGGCTGATGCATATGCAAATATAGCACAATCGACTTCATCTATGATCACCTCCGTTTTGTATTAGAAACGATTTCTTTTATGTTTGCTAACTTCATCATACACCTGGATACATTTTGCCGCAACGTCATCCCAAGAAATGCGAGTATATTCATGACGTATTCCATCCTGAAGGGTATGAGTGAGGGCAGGGCTTTCCGCTATGTTTACTAATGCCCCAGCAAGCTTATCTTCGTCCCAGAAATCATAACGCACGATCGACTGTAGAACCTCGCCAACGCCGGATTGCTTCGTGATAACTAACGCATTGCCGTGATGTGCAGCTTCTAGCGCTGTCAAACCAAACGGCTCAGATACAGAGCTCATCACGAAGATGTCGGAAATACTATAGATATCTCGTAATTGCTTGCCACGTATGAATCCAGTAAAGATGACGTTCTCGGAAATACCTAAATCGGCAGACATGCGCATGAGCTGATCTTTTTGCTCGCCATCGCCCGCAAATAGAAAGACCATTTTCGGGTGAAGTTCAATTGCTCTTGCGGCTGCTCGCATCAAGTGAAATAGCCCTTTCTGGAGCGTAAAACGACCGACTGTCGATACGACCGTGTAGCCCTTCTTCTTGAGGCCTTCTAGATATTGATAGCTTGAACCATCGTAGTGATAATCATCGTCCTTTGGCAGCTCAAATCCATTGTATGCTACATCGATCTTCTCTGGCGGAATGCCGTACTTTTCGACGATAATATTTTTCGTAGCTTGGCTTACGGCAATAATCTTATCTGCCCAGACTAGACCTTCATACTCAATTTGATGGATAAGTGGATTACCGCCATTTGCTCCGCCGCGATCAAATTCAGTTGCGTGTACATGTGCTACTAACGGTATCCCAAAATTCTTTTTGGCAAGAATTCCAGCTTCGTAAGTTAGCCAGTCGTGCGCATGCACTAAATCGGGCTTAAACTCCATCAAGTATTTTTCGACAAAATTGCAATAATTCTT
>CAMJLE010000018.1 GCA_946406665.1 uncultured Candidatus Saccharibacteria bacterium
CTCTCGCCTGCTCGATAATCTCATTGAGCTTGCGCTTACCGAAAACCTTTTCCAACAGGCGGTAGGCTTTATTTTGTTCACGGAGTTGATTATTCAATTCCCTCAGCCTTGAATTTTCGTGTTTCAGACTTTTGTTTTCGCTATACAATCTGCCGTTCAGATTATTGATACGGTGGTAGTTCTCCCAGCCCTGATAACTTCTGGCGAGGACTGTTCGGACAAGTTTTTTCAGCCGCTGGATTAACGGATCTGCAAACTTTTTCTTGTAGCTCTTTGCCGTCATTAAGCCTTGCGGCTCCGGAAGTTGCAGCTGCGGATCTTCGTCAAGTCGTTTTTCAACGTCGCCGAGAAGCTCCTGAGCTTCTTCCATTTTCTCAACCGTCGCTTTCAGCCCTTTGACCTCGAGTTGCTTTTCCTCAATCTCCCGGTCGAGCTCGGCGACCTCTTTGGCTCGCTCCTGCTTTTTGTAATCAAGGACGGACAAGTGCTGTTCGTGAGTACCCTTCTGCTCCCACTCGATATCATTAATTGCAATCATCTTATAGTTCCCCATTAAAGTTATTATTATAAGATAAGAAAAACTACGGCATAGCGGCCTCCACTTCTCGCTTCCGCATATTGCCGTAGCTTATACTATAGAAGGCGTCACTCTTAATTATGGTTATAACTTCATGAACTAGGGTGTACCAGCGATAGAGCAGGCCTAGAGCCTGCTTTTTCGCTACCACATATAAAGCCGATCTATAAAAACTTGACATTTTGCGTTTTGTGGCGTATAATAACAATATGTGTTTAGGGAAAGGGGAGTAGAACACTCTGGAACCTAAGCATGCTGGGTGTCGGGCCGCAATATAGAATGACAAAACCCGAGATAGAGGGTTATAAAGTACCTTACGCAACCAATATCGCCACCAGAGAGTGGCATCGATGCGGTATTAACCGACGGCGTCCTCCGCCCGACCTGGGCCTGAAACGATTTTTCGCTTTCCTGCCCTAAAAGGGCATTAGGGGCGCAACCCAGCACCAAACCCGGCCTTCTCGTTTCGAGGTAGACCGGGTTCTTTTTATGCGGCCAATTTCTGCTCGTTTCCTCATTCGAGCCTTTTCTGTCTCTATCTTCCATGGCATACCATAGGGGAGTCAGAGTCAGTTTCGGACTCTTTTTTGTTGCAAATAACAGAGTAGAGTACGCTCAAATCTTCCGTTTCAAATCTTTTCCATGTCTAGTCAAATCCCCATTTGTATCGGCCAACTTCCGTGAAGCGGCTCATTGAATCCTTGAATTGTCCACCGCACTTTCTAAGATACTAAAAAATCGTTCGACCAAAATATCGAATAACGCAGCTCTGCTTATTCTTTTTCGCAACTTAGTTTATTGTCTATATCTTTGCCGACCCAGATATCAATCCCAGACAACTTACCGTACATTTGGCGATATACTACATTATTCTCAATTGAGGCGCCAAACCAAGCCGTATCGTTAAAATACTCATTGAATTCCGTATAATCATCAACATATACGGGTTCGCCATCGTTAATCGCATAGCAAAGCAAATTATTCTTCCTAATTAGAGTTAAACGGTCCGTCCCAGCAACTGGGATATTTAACTTAATCGAGGAGAGTTTCTTGTGATCCTTTACTACATTCGAACCTAGCGTGTAATATCCGGACATATTATCGTGTTTTCTCAAGACGATACCTGGATACTGGCGGTTCTTCTCTTCGAGTGTAGAATTAAAGAGTGTCGCACGATGGATAGTCGATTCTGGTAAAAATTCATCAATATTAAAGGAAACCTTAAAGTCCTTCCGATAATTCTCTTCGGAGAATAGACTTATGTCAGTATCGATATGATTTTCACCTAGATAGTCACTACAGCCATCCCCGCCAACAATACCTCGGCTCGTAAATACGCATTGACCATCAAGGGCAAACGTTTCCGGCTGAACTTCTAATTCATAAATTGGACCTACTTCAATTTCTTTATCCATAACTATATCTATGCTCGTCGTCGTTTCGCCATTCGTCCAACCTTTAAAGATGTAGCCGTAACGCGTGGCTGCCGTTAAGGTAAGTGGCGTTTCGTAATAATATTCTTTCGACATTGCGCCAGTTACGTATTCTTCATTCGTGATAGACAACATGAATGTTTTGCGGTCGTAATTATATGTAAAGACGCGAGAGCCGTCGCCGAGAATCGTAGCAGTTTGCGCGTTTGGGCGCTCAAAGCCAGGATAATCTTTCGTAGCCGGCGTAACTTCAGCATCGGTCGTGCCGGTTTTATTATCCTCATCGGCCTTCACGTATTCTAAGCCATCAACGGTCATTTTCTTGTGTACGACCTTGTATGGCGTATCGGTATTTGCGCTAATGATAGCACTCAGGTCAACGTCTTTTGTAAGTGTGGTCGCAAAAGAGAAGCTTGCGCCCGACGCATCCTCCCATCCATTGAGGGTGTAACCTGCTGGCACGTCTACACTAGGCTCTTCGAGCGTGGCGCCATAGTTAATTACGCAATCCTTATTTTCGCCATTAATTGCAATACTAGCTTTTACGCGATCAAACAAAGTGTATTCGGCGTAAAAATCAACCACGTAAATGCCATCATCTGCTTGCGCACTACCTATGAATGGGCCACTAAGGGCCACTACTGCCAATACGATTGAGGCGATTATCCCACCCCTACGATATGTCTTTGTGGCTATGACGATTAGGCCGACTGCCGCTACGGCAAAAACCGCCACGAATATCACAATGCTGTCCATAGTGTTCGGATTCGACTCCGGTTTTCTTGAATAGCGAATATTGATTTTCGTTCGTACGTTTTGAGATCTACTGGATAAGTCTTCTAGTTGTCTGGCGTATTCGACCCTCATCGTAAAACTAGCTTCGGCGCCGGGCTCTACGCTCTTCCCGGCGTAGTTATCGAACACAAATGCAAGATAATCGTTGTCGTTTTCTGTACTAATATCCTCTAATGTAAAACTTTCGCTCGAAGTGTTTTTAACGCTTACTTCGTATAGGGCATACGAGCCTAATTCATGAAACACTAAACTATTTTCTAGGCTATTGTTGCCATAATTCGCCATTTCACCTTCGACGCTCTGGCTTTTTTCTAATTGCGTCAAACCAGAAATATTAAAATCGTTCTGCTCGGCCGCGGCGACCGCACAAAAACAGGAAGCGAACGCTAAAACCATCGCTAAGCAAGAAATAACAGCCACTCGCAATTCTTTTCTAAACATACATTCCTAACCTTAAGCTTTATTTTATAGCATTCTTCATTGCGCCGCAAGATTCCGTGCTATTTTTCATGAGAACAAAAGCATATGCCTATTAAACGCCAGAAGCCGATTTTGTAGGGGGCGCCAGAGTTCAATTCTTGGCGAGTTGATCTTTAGCAATTCCTACGCTTTGCCGCGTACTTTACCGCCGTCAGTCCACCAATGGCCAATACTGGTACTATTGCTACGGCCAGCATTATCCTGTCACCAGTGTTTGGATTTTCGGATTTCTCCGGTTCGGGGACGGGCTTCGGTAGTTCGTCTGGTTTTGTATTGTCAGATGGGGTATCGCTCGGATTGGGTTCTGGCTCGGGTTCGGGTTTAGGCTCATTTTTCTTCCATTGCGCATAAAGCGTCCATCCGTCAGATCCGTCGTAGGTATCGCCAGCTTTCAGGCTCATGCCAGAACCGTCTGGTTTCGTATTCCATTCAATGAAAGTATAGCCGTCGCGTACTGGTATACTATCGTCCACTACATAGACTTCGCCGTATTTTACCGTTACTGGTTTAGCGTCCGTCGACCCACCATTGCCGTCGTAATCTCCAGTGGAGATGCCAGCTGCTTTCAAATAAAATGCGATATTGCCATTATTATCTATGTAAGCCGTAAAAACAGTCGGATTGTCGGTATCCTTGAAGCGATCGTCTTCGCCGTCATGATACCATCCGTCGATGCCATTCACTCCCGCAATGCTGATATTATCAAGTGTAATAGTGTTTCCGGAAGTATTCTCCGAATTATTGTCTCGCACATACGAGAAATCGTCTGCTGCTACGGCAGCCTTGTTGTCATAGATGGCCGATTGGTCATCGACGGTTATTGACGAGTACACGTTTTCATTATCGGCTACCGCAATGCCACCTCCCGTTGTTTCTGCTGAATTATCTTTTATAGTCGTCCCCTCTATCGTTAGGCTCGGATCATCACCTTCATACCTGCCGCGAACGAAAATCCCACCGCCGCGCGCATCGCTAGTATTACCAGTTATTGTTGAGTTTCTGATGGTTATGTTACCGGCAGATACATAGACGCCGCCACCGGAACCCGTCGCGTTATTATTCTCGATTCTTGAGTCCTCTATGACAATATTGGAGCCACATGAGTAAACACCCGTACCGTTCCTGCCGCTATTGTCATGAACGTATACATTCCTTAGTGTATAATTGCCGCTTTGTCCATAAAGAATACCGCCTGCACTTTCGTTTTCGTACACCTCAACATTCTCTAGCAATATATATGTATTCTCGGACGAACCATCGGATATTGCTCCTCCGGTGCGCGCGACATTCCCTCTAAAAATCAAATTTCTGTATATTACGGGCTCATCGGCCGTACTTTGCCAAGCTGTCTGCCATATTACGCCCATGCTTTGATTAGTTGTAGCGAAACCGATATTGTTTTGGAATATGCAATCCTCTATTGAAAGACTCTTTCCGCTCACTGTCGATTGGAATTGGAACGCCGAGCCATCATTGCCGACCATGTTGTGGTCGAACATTGAATCTTTAATGTGGATGTTTGACTTATATATCAGGCCTATGGCGCCATTGCCTTGTGCAAAATTGTCCTTGAACTCCGTGTCTGTAATAGTGAGATTAGCATCCGTCATATACATCACCCCACCGCTCCTTGATAGCATATGGCCTAAGCCCGAGGCATTTTCGCTGACAGTACTATTTTCTATGGACGTAGAACCACCAGTAATATACAAAGCTCCGCCGTTGTCGTATGCGCCGTTATGCTTGATGACTGAATTCTTTATCGTATTATTCCCCTTACCACTGATTACTGCGCCACGTACCACGGTTTTATTATTGGCGGCATATTGACCCAATCGTGCATTTTGAACAGTAGAATTATCGAGCGTAAGGCTGCCAGAGTTCACAAACAGTGAAGCATTAGCGATGATATCGTCTACACTATTTATAGTAGGAACTCTAATGTATCCTGAATTATCCGTAGGATTCGTATATACTCTATTTTCATAATCCATGCTCCAGCCAGGGGCTCCGCCGTCGATGACTAGATTGTCAATTTCGAGTGTCACATCGGCAGGAATCGAGAAAAAGCCTCCAAGATATCCGTCGCCCCTCGAAGCCGTCTTGCCTTGCCCATTGATCTTTAAGTCTTGAGTCGGCGTAAGAAGGGAAGTGAATTCGAAATCGTTTTCGATAGTAATCTCAGCCTCGCCAGCCGTCACAGCATCAGACAATTCCGCAAAAGTAGAAACGCTTAATGCGCTCACGTTAGGTGCGCAAAAAACACAAAAAACGGTAATCACCGCACACAATATGCCGTTATATCCAAAAATAACCATTCGTTTTTTCATATTTTGACCTCTGCAATATAATACTTAAGCTTAGTTTACCATATTTCTGAGTAAAGTCTAGTCTTTCTGTTATTTTTTTTGAGGCATAAAAATAGGCGCAGCTTTCGCTACGCCGAGAGTACTGAGGTTCATCTTGCCTACAGGCGTTGCGATGCCGTAGTAAGATGCATGATATAATATAAATACTGCACCCGTAGCTCAGTGGATTAGAGCACTTGTCTTCGGAACAAGGGGTCGTGGGTTCGAATCCCCCCGGGTGTACCACAGAAAAAGCAGGCGGATGCCTGCTTTTTCTGTGTTGTTTCAATCAAATACATCTCGCCGTTGCGTCGTCTGACCATTAGTCCGCAGCTTGAATTATGCCCGAGTTTCTTTCACGAAAGATATGAAATCGTCCAGTAGTTGCTTGCTCTCGTTGGGGATTTCCCCGCGTCCACTTATAAAACGGTTGAAGTAGGCAATGAAATACGCCCTGGCAGCAATCTTGCGCCGAGTTGCTAAGCTGTCAATGCGTTTCCCGCACAACCTCTATTCACCAAAGTGGACTCTAGGCCATTCGTCCCGGTTGATAAATGGCGACACCAGAAGCTTCTTTGCCGACTGGCGATTAATGGTATAAAAAAACTGGCGCAATCCTGCGCCAGTAAAGGCGATCTCCACCAAACACGTTCACTAATCGAATGATTATTGGTATGTCCGATTGTTTCGCAGCGTTTCGAGCTCGGTCTTGTCGCTCAGGACATAACGGAAAGATAAATAACGCTTTTAAGGTTGCGGGGATGACCCCGCGAACCTTAATACCAGCGTTGACTATCAACGATTATCCGCACTATTCCGATATTCCCCAATATATCCTTATTCACGTATAATTCGCGCAATTCGATGGGGGACTTGCGAAAAATAATCGCGTACGATGCTCCAGTTATCTTTAGGGCTTTTGAGCCATTCAGTGATACCTCTACGATATCTCCGTCCGTCTCTGCGTTGTCGCAGATATACACTCCGTCGGCGCCATCGCGACCATTAAGTAGCGTAATGGCGCCTTCCCCTTCAAAGAGAACTTGATATAACCGAGGAGCATTCCATTTAGTCATGACAAGAAACAAGTTTTATACCTCCCGTACAGTACTTGCTCTCCAAGCGGCATTACAAAAGAACATCCGCACCCCTCGAGCATCAGGCTTCGTAGGGGGAACTTTGGGAACAGCAGATATTATTATAACACACCCACTCTAGACTTGTCAATAGCAGAATTACTTACCGTTTTACGCCATAACGAATCACTGCGGCGATACTGATCATAGCAATTGTAGCTATTCCAAAATATCGCACGACGCCACCGTCAAACGTGTAAGGATTGTCCGCCTTCGGGGTCTTTGGCATAGGCGGCGGTTGTTTGTTCTTAGAGCTGGGCTCGTTGCTCTTTTCTGGAGCTGTATTAGCAGTATCGTCTCCCGTATCCGGATTGTCATTTCCGGTATTTGGGTCTGTAGTTGACGTATCATCGCCACCGGTCGGATCAGTGTCGTTCGAATTTGACACCCACTGTGCATATAGCGTCCATCCATCACTGCCGTCATATTCATCGCCCGCCTTAAGGCTTATTCCGAGCGCCGTGGCGAATTGATTCTTTACCTAGGCAACTGCTACATTTTGTGCCGGAATTCCGTAATCACTTCGTATTTGTGCCGCAATAGATTCTAGTGTTGGGTCTAGCGTTTTTTCAAATTCCGTGGCATAGTATTCCGCCCGATCGGTCGTTAATGTTCCAACTCGTGCTAGCTCATGATATATAGATGGGAAATACCGCTCTTTGTGTAGATTGATGTCATCAATAGCGGACGCAGAATCAGGTCGTAAACCGTACGACGCTTTCTCGCGTAGCACCTCTGTAATTTGCGTGCAGTGTAGCAATTTCTCGAGGTAGTTGTCTAAGAGTGCGCTATTTGCGTAATGAGCCTTTTGGTTTAAATCATCTGTTGCGGACGCTCTTTGAAGTATTCGCGATTGTGTTTCGTTCCATTTTAGAATTGCATACATGTTCTTCGTTAGATTTTTTGCATACTCGCTCATCCCGCCGTATTTATCATCGAACCGGATAGCCACCAGCAAACGTCCATACTGGCCTTCGTCACTTAGGGCATACGAGGCAAATCTTGTTTCGAAATCCCACTGATTACTGCCATTTTCGATATCGTCCACGGAGTAACGCATACTTTCGGCGGTCAAATCCGCATCAAAGAGTGGTCTTAGTTTTACTTCGCCATTTTCGTCAAAATAATTATGGAGTATGTCGTATTTTTCTAATAAGGCTGGATCACTGACGATTCTTTCCGACACCCGCGAAATGACCTGATCGGATGAGCCGTCTAGGTTTCTATTTCGGATTAGTATCTCTTGGACTCGAGCGTCTATTTCGTTTTTCGTACAGTGTCTGCGTCGCTCCGAATAGTCTTTTTGTCTCCCGGGAACAGGATGACGTTCGTTGTATTTGCCACAATATGTAGTCAGAAACATCCGGCATTGCCGCCAAGCCTCTCCTTCTATGCCGGCCTCGAATTCTTCGCTGTGGTAATCTGGCTCGTCGCGCAAAATCTGATCTATCGCGTAGGCGGCGGCGTCTGGCATATTGTCGCCACGCTCAAGTGAAAAGCGACAATGGTCGCGCGCCACTTCGCGAAAAGAAGCGATAGCCAACGAATATAAATCCTCGCCAATATTTGACCGAGGGCCCGCCAATGACTCATGTGTAGTCAGTGACATGGGTAAGAAACGTTCTTTGTTTATAATATGGTCAAATTCATTAATGTCGTCGACGCTGCTACTTTCGGCAGTTCGAGTTTCATCGGCTACGTAAAATCTACTTTTTGCGCGCACGTCGATATCTAGCTGGTAGTTATTTGCCATGCAATTTGTTAGTGCGCCAATTAGGGGCGCCGAAGCTTTTATGTCTGAAGAGTTGTCCAATTCATTAAAACAGTACTCGGTCAATTTTCTTGCTCGGGGATCTTTTTGGTTTCGCCCCATATATACATAATCACTCAGTATGTCGATTTGTTCTTGCGAAAGTTCTTTACGCCCGTCGATTAAGTGTTCTATATTATCTAGCGTCAACAAATTGCGTTCAGCGACTAAGTCTGCCGTAGTGCGAGCCTTTTCGAATCCATCTTCTCCGTAAGCACTCCTCAGTAGAGAATCGCGCATTTGCTTGTTTCTTAAAATTGGATTTGTTGTGAATTCTGGGTATATTTTTCCTTTTTCTAGGGGCAAAGCGCGCTTGACTGCAATTTGCATAGAATAGACTGCATAATTATGAAACTCCTCACTCTGTTCGAATGCTAGTGCATTTTCACCGCTCAATTGCTCAACTATGTAGTCGTCGATTCTTTCCTTAGTCACTAAGAGCTGTGCCGACGTCTCGCCATTTGGTGCATATTGGTCGATATAATTATCTTTAATCTTTGCCAGTAGCGCCCTGTCGTTCAGATATTCACCAGGTTTTCTAACTAAGTCTTCGGCTTTTGTCCGTGCCGCTTCGACTCTTTTTGGAGGCTCTTCGCTTAGTTTGTCCCACTTTGTAAGATTAGGGTTCTCCGAGCTGATAATCTTGGGTAAGCCATATATGTGTTTAATTTCGGCGCTCATTTAATAATTATTGTAACAATAATTTATCGGTCGTCATACTGTTATTGCTTATTCCCATAAAAAGCCCATAGGCCATCGATATATTTGTCGGCACGATATATTTTGCACCCACCTTTTCTGCGACCGCTAGAACTATTGCGCTCATCGCTCGTGTCGAAAACCACCATTCTGGATTTTGTGCTCGCTTTCTCACTTCGTTTAGAGAGGTTTTTGCGAAGTACTCTTTCGTATCTTCTATACGCGTTTCTATGCCCATCATGATTGGAGCGGCCGAATCATTGTATAGTGTATTTGTTTTGTAACGAATGCCTGATCCCCTTGCGAAAGTTTCATGTCCGCCACCAGCTAGAATCATTATTTTGGCCGTAATATCCGGAACGTTTACCTTAGTGTTCGCGTAATCTAATACTGACTTGAGCGGAGTTGACGCTATATCATTGGCTAAATCAGGGAATTTGTTCATTAAATCAGTAGAGCCAAATGCACTACCCGCGTATTTTTTGATCACATGATCAAAAAATGATATCTCCGTCGATCCTCCACCTCCCACAAACACGCAAACGGGCTCGTCTACGAACCTTGTTGCACTAAGTACAGTTAGTTCGTTTTCTTTCTCTTGTGAAATTATGTTGAATGACGTTCCGGTCTTTTGTGAAAAATACCTCAAGAATTGCCTCTTCTCTTTGTGGGGGAGATTTCGAAAAATACTCGTTCCGCAAACATATATGTCATCGTAGCTCTTTTTTAGTTTCAAAATTATGTCAATCAAGGTTTCAATGTCGCTTTGGCTCAAGGTATTGTTTCGCTCGTAATTTCTTTTGAAACGAATAGTAATTTCGGCCAATCTTTTAATACCACTAATATCACACTCGTCAATTTTAGTATTAGTAGAGCCGACTTCGACTATGATTTTCTTCATGTGTCCGGTAGTTATTTGTGGCTATTGTAGCATGCACCACGTCTGTTTTTTGACCTCCAGTTTAGTTAGGCTTGGAATGGTATAATAATATCTATGAATAAGCTCGTCAAACGTGGTCTGAGCGCATATAAGATATTCTTGCGTAACAAATTCGCCATGTCAGTAATGATGCTAATTGCTGGCATAATGATGACTATTGGTGCGCAAAACGGTACCGGCAATGATACTAAAACGCTACCGTCGCTAATCGCTTCGGTTGCTGGGGTATTTACATTTTGGGCATTCTACCGATTAGGCTATATCCGTGCCAAAATGGAAGACCTTAAAGACGACGAATTTGAGTTAGCTAGAAAGACAATCCTGCTTCAGGTCGGCGAAACTTTGGTCTATTTAGCATTAACGCTCCTGGGTCTATTTTTGCTCCTGAATGAAGAATTTACGAACCGAATGCTCAACTTGGTGACAGGCGGCTTCACGATTTTTAACGGCATACTGGGCGCAATAAATGCTTTCAAGAATCGCGAAAAGTGGCAGACGTTAGGCTGGAGATTCTTGCTTTGTTTAGCTGTGATTGAATTGGCGCTTGGCACTTATTTCATAGTCGCATCTGCCTCTATTAGCAACGACGCACTGACGGTTATGGGAATTATTACGACCGTGGCTGGCATTATAGAAGTGATAAATGCGCTCAGAAAAGAACCGATTGCAAAAATCGTCAATGACGGCAAAGATATTTTAAAGACACTTAGGGAAGGCGAATAGGCATTTCTGTCTCCCCAGAAAGACCTTGCTATAATAATCATTATGTCTCAACTAAAGACAGCGCGTAAAATGTTTCTTATTCCTACGATTGTACTGGTGGCTATTGCGGCTATTTTTATCATCCTGTATCAATCTGTCCGTAATCGCACAATCAGTATTAATGAATGGTCACTTAGCTCTGATAGTATTCGCGGTGTCGACATCTCTGCCTACCAAGTCAATGTAGATATGGCCAGGCTAAAAGAGCAGGGTATTCAATTTATTTACATCAAAGCAACGGAAGGGCGGTCACATGTGGATGATTACTTTGCTAGCAACTGGCAAAAAGCCAAAGACACCAATTTGCGAGTTGGTGCCTATCATTTCTTCAATTTCGAAAGCTCTGGCGCCGATCAGGCTGAAAATTTTATTCACGTAGTTGGCGAGAATTTAGCGGGGCACCTCTTTCCGGCGGTAGACGTAGAGATATATGGCAATGAACGTCCAGTAGTTCCAGATCGGGAAAGTTTAAACCGTGAGCTTAAGGTTATGCTAGATATTCTAGAAGCCCAATGTGGCGTCAAGCCGATAATATATGCTCAAAAAGAGTTTTATGACCAGTATTTGACAGATTTTGCAGATTATCCACGCTGGATTCGAGACGTTTATCTTCCTGCTGGAATCAAGAATGGTAATGATTGGCTAATTTGGCAATATAATGATCGCGGTCAGCTTGATGGCTATTCTGGCGGTGAAAAATATATCGACCTCGATGTCATTAATCCATCAAAAAGCCTAGATGATATCACGATTAAATAGCGTTATAATAAAATAGTATGAGCATTTTGGAAGTCAGAAATCTGAGTAAAATCTATGGCAAAGGGGAGAATACTGTTCGGGCCGTCGACAATATCAGTTTCTCTGTAGATGAAGGCGAATTCTTGGCAATAATCGGCGCCAGCGGCTCCGGGAAATCGACTCTTTTGCATATGATCGGCGGTGTAGATAATCCTAGTTCCGGCGAAATTATAATAGACGGCGCAGATATCGCTCAATTCAATGCAGACAAGCTAGCGATTTTTCGCCGCGAAAAAGTAGGCATTATCTACCAGTTTTATAACCTCATACCAGTGCTTACGGTTCGCGAGAATATTACGCTTCCGTGCGATCTCGGCAAGAAGAAGATCGACACGGCACGCTTAGAAGAATTGATTAAAGATCTTGGCCTGACTAATCGCGCCATGTATTTGCCTAATCAGCTTTCTGGCGGCCAACAGCAACGCGTCGCAATTGGACGCGCTCTATTTGCTCAGCCTAAGTTAATTCTCGCCGACGAACCAACGGGGAATCTCGACAAAAAATCTGGCGACGAGATCGTTCAATTACTCAAAGTGGCAAATGTAAAATACCACCAAACGATTATTATGGTTACTCACGATGCGAATATTGCCGCGCAAGCTAATCGTATCATCACATTTGAGGATGGCAAGATTATAAAAGACGAAAGACGGTTGATAGAAGAGCATGCGGATTCTCACGAAGCTTAATTTGGATAACCTCCACCAAAATCGCGCAAGAACTGCCGTAACAATTATCGGCATTGCATTATCGGTCGCCCTTATATTATCCGTTGTTGGTACCGTCACGAGCCTGCTCCATACTGAGCGAGTAGATGCCATTAATGAATATGGGGATTTTCATATTGTATATATGAATATTCCTGGCGATAAAATTGCGGTCATCGAAGAATCTAAGGACTACATTGTTCAGTACTATTCCGCTTCAATCAATCCAAAGAATGATGAGCTCTATAGCTATGGCTATCCTCCATCTCGCGAAAGCTACGAGGCAATTATGGATCCTGGCGCCATCGTCCGCGACGCAGAGCATTCCTATTGCGTTTTTCTTAAGTATGAGAATCCAGTTTACGCTCGAGATACCGAATCATTTTCTAGCAATCCGGATACGCAACTTGCGCGCGCGCTTGAAGAGGCTGGTTATCTTGAAGAACTTGAGACGCGCACGAATACTACTATCTTTGTACTTGACGGCGGCATTCCGAGAACTGGTCGTACTGTGCTCTTAAGCTTTGCCACCCTAAGTCTCGGTATAATGGCGACGGTTGCCGCTTTTCTAATCCGCAACTCTTTCAATATCTCAATCACTGAACGTGTACGTCAGTTTGGTATTCTCGCTAGCATTGGAGCACGTCCGCGCCAAATTCGCCATATGGTCTACCAGGAGGGCGGTATGGTTGGCCTAATCGCAATCCCATTAGGTCTAGCATTGGGGGCTGGCGCTACGGCGGCCATAGTATCAATCATTAATAATCTTGTCGGATCGCTTTTTGATGCAAGTCTTCTATTTTATATTCCGCTAAGGGTGTTTTTATTAATAATCGGTATCGGCATGATTGTCGTTATTCTCTCTGCAGCATCGCCTGCCATCGTTGCGAGCCGCGTTAGCCCAATTGCCGCATTGCGTAACGTTCAGGATGTAAAACTAAAGGCGAAGAAAGTTAGAACTCCAAAATTTCTTCAGAGAGTTTGGGGAATTGGTGGCGTAATTGCCCATAAGAACCTTAAGCGTAGCCGGCAAAAATATCGCACAACGGTTGTGTCCATCGTTACTAGCGTGGCAGTTTTCATTGGCATTGCGACGTTTATGGACTATGGTCACAAGGTAGTGGGCCTTTTCTTTGAAGATACGGGCTCCAATTACGTCATCTCTCAAGGTAGTGTTGAACTCTATGAAAAAGTCGCCAAAAAATTTAGCCTGAAAGAGTATGCGTACTACCAAATTTCAAGCCAAGGCACAATAGAGAATGCGGAAGATGGTGAGATGATACCGCGGACATGGCTATATGTCGTATCGCGCGATGAGTTTACACGCTTCGCTAAGCGAGTTGGGTATCGTGGCAACAATTATGCAAGCCAAGTGATTCTTCAAGACAACTGTATGAGCACAGACTCCTCCGGATCTATCCGGACAAAACGCAGCACGGAATATAAAGTTGGAGATTCCGTTCGCTTGAGGCTTCAGAGGATAGATACAGGATCAATTGGCGTCGATGGCTTAGACCAAGAAGAGCAAAGCGACGCAATAGACTATAAAGCCATCAATAAAGATATCGAATTAGTGATTACGCAGATTACGGACGAAGCTCCACTGGGCGAATCTAGACATACGGTCTATCCGGGCGGCATCGCATATATCTCGGAGGAAAATTCCATGTACACAGAAAACCGTGATTTTTTCCACGCGAATACGATGCAGATAAAAGATTCTGGGGTTGGCGAAAGGATTACTAATTATTTAGATACCGACAAGACGATCCAGAATCTCGATACCGACCAAGGGTTTTATTATCAGGATATGGAGAAGGGGATGCAAGTTACTAGAAATACCATTCTTCTCTCAGAAATTCTAATCTACGGGTTTATTATTGCCGTATCGTTGATTGGCGTAACAAACATTTTTAACATCATCACGACTAATATTGCTCTTCGCGCAAAAGAATTTGCAATTCTAAAATCAATCGGCATGTCGCAAAAAGAAT
>CAMJLE010000019.1 GCA_946406665.1 uncultured Candidatus Saccharibacteria bacterium
TTAAATGTATAACTTAACTGAACCCCCGGCCTAGCCGGGGGTTTTCGAGTAACAACAAAACCTCCCCGTTTTGGGGAGGTTTGTT
Organism: uncultured Candidatus Saccharibacteria bacterium; assembly: GCA_946406665.1. GTDB lineage: Bacteria > Patescibacteriota > Saccharimonadia > Saccharimonadales > Saccharimonadaceae > UBA2834. The sequence continues at coordinate 86 of CAMJLE010000019.1, forward strand.
AGGCGGCTTTTTGCTCTTGCAATTCGTCGGCAACTTGATTGCCGTTGTTAGCTGGGGCTAATGTTTCGTTGCGATTCGCTTTGATTGTTTCAGTGGCGGCGGCGCGTACAGCGCTTTCATCAATCTTGCTCCCTGGCGCAAAAAGACTGGAGCCGTCTATAACGTTACTATCTGGGCTAGCATTAAAGATGTCGTCTGAAGCACCGGTGATTGCGATGGCGTCCTCCTCGGCGGTATTGTTTTCCTTCTCGTCGTTATTGTTCTGTTCGTTGCGGTCTTTTTCGGCTTTCATATTATCTTTCGCTTGCTCGATCTCCTCGCGAGCGCTTATGGCGGCATTTAGTGTAGCCTCATCTTCTTTGATAGAATCCATAATATTACTGATGGTCGTATTGGCTTCTACTGCATGCGGGTTTCCGGCTTCGGTTCGCGAGTTGACGCTTTCGATTTTTTCAGCCATACTTTTTGTTCGATCCAGCAGTTCGCGAGCGGTCGTCTCGCTTGCTGCGGCGCTTGCGCTTCCCGAGAGTGTCTCTGTCGCTGCGACTTCGGTGGCTGCTTTAGCACCTGCGGCATTTGCTGCCGTAGTTACGATAATATCTTCCATAGTCGCCTGGGTGTATGGATCATTGTCGCCATTAGCTTCTACACTAGTAAGTACTCTATTGTTAATATCGTTATCTAGGGCATCGTTTTTGCCTACATCAAGCGTGTCTTGGATAACCCCTTTTGTGCCAATGACGCCGGCAGCAGTTTTCTCAAGATCGTCAATATTAACCCTGCCACGATCCATCATGTTTTGTGCGATTTTTTCGGTGACCCCTGTGCCTTTTTTTTGTCTTCTATAAAATGCGTCATTCGTTTCTCCTTCATCGCCCATTTCTACGATTGCTTCTGATATGCTGCCGTTTTCGGTTTTTTCGTCAAAGTCTGGCATTTCGCCCATTGCGTTTGCCCAAGTTTTGGCGCTTTCGAGCTGCGCGTCCGTAGGCTCCGTCTCGTGGCTCTTCTTCCTTTCTAAATTTTCGTATGCGCCATATAGTTGGTCGTCGTACACTTTATTCTCCTTTCTATTTCCAACTGACGCGGCCGCCAGAGGTGTTATTGTATATACTAATCCAAGTGTGTCCGCGGTTTAATTCGATGGCGTTATTCTCGTCGTCGTAGAATCCTAGTTCGTCAGTGACGTTAGCGCGGCGCCAAGTGGCCTTGCGTACGGTGCCGTTTTGGAAGATAAAGGCTTCGCCAGATCCGGTTGTGGTATGGTCGTAATAAGGAGTTCCAGGGCGCGCTACGGTGCTAGCCTTCATAGCGATGACAATATCGGTGGAAATTTGTTGTTGCTGGCCATTTTTGGCAACTTCCATATGTGCGCCACCGGCAACGTGCGAGCGTAGGTATTTGTTGGTATTTATGTCGTACTTCCAGCTTGCGTTATAGCTATCGTCGCCAGACATTACGACCGTGATTGAAGTCGCATTGCGCTTTTCTGGCTCGATCATGGTATCTGGCTTAATGCGCTTTAGGCCAGTGAATTTGGATTCGCGCCAGCCTTTGTTATCGCTCCATTCTTTGAGATGTTGGGCATCCGTGTAGACATTGTGCGGTGCGTAGCGATTTGATACGCGGAAGACATATTGCCCCTCGTAATAGCCTCCATCTAAATTACGATATCCGTTGCCACCGAGGGTACTAGTCGCATTCGCGGCGCCGCCTACATGAACGTAGCCACAGTTGTATTGACGCGAAAGATGAACAAAGGTTAGGCGCGCGGAGCGAATTGGGCCAACCCAACTAGGTAGCTCGTCCTGGTATACTGCCATGAAGCGCGTGATGCCGCCTTCGGCGATTGCTTCATAAACGATGCCGGCGCTAGTTAGCCCGGATTGTGGGCGAGCGTCGGTGCTATTTTCGACCATGATGCAGGTCGCTTCGGCTGAGGCGATTTTTTCATTTGCGCTTTCGAGTCCGGTTAGCGGCGAGTAGTAGATTTTGTCGGCAGTGGCGGCTTCTACTTGCGATTGTTCGGTAATATTTTCGGTAAAATATGGCTTGAAAAAGATTGATCCGCAAAATACTAGTGCGGCGACTGCGAGGATCGAGGCTACTATTTTGCCAAGAGCACTCTTGGCGCGTGTGCGCTTCTCTGCTTTTTCCTGTTCTTTCTTGCGCTGTTTTTTGATGGATTTTTTGACAGGGACATCTTCTTCGTCAATTTCGGTTGATTCGTCTAGAAAATCGTCGATATCTTCTTTAGCCTCTTCGGAAAATTCGCTCTTTTTGTAGAGCTTGACCAACTCGTTGTCGTTTTTGTCCTTTTTGCGGACATAGATTTTGGTACCACGATATGGCCGCTTATAGCTATCCATAGTTAGAGTCTAGCATAAGTGTGATAACTAGTCACGCGTGAACGCAGTAGTGACGGCATTCATGCGGGCGAGGCTAGTATTTTTGCCGAGTACAGCCAAAGTATCATGCAACGCTGGGCTGAATGGCGCAAAGCTGACACTAATACGAATGAGGCCGAAAAGTACCATCGGCTTCTGCCCAGTTTCTTCTAGGAGTTCATTGAGGGCCTGTTGGAGGTTCTCGGCCGTCCATTCTTTGACTTCCTGAAGCTTAGTGATGGATTTATGTAGTAAGCCGCATATTTCGTGTTCCGATAGTTTTTTCAGGGCCTTGTTATTCGTAATGATATCCATGTCTACTTTGGGATCTTCAAAGAAGTAGCCGGTCATCGTCTTGAGGTCGCCTAGCGTTTTAAGGCGGTCATAGATGATACTGAAGATCTTGAACTTGTAATCGTCGTCGTAGTTTGTGGCGGATTCTGGCCAGAAATCTTTGCTACGCGCATAGAGCGCATGCGCATCTTCTTCGAATAGGCGACGAATCCATTGGCCGTTGAGCCAGAAGAGTTTTTGCTCGTCGTAACGAGCGCCGGCACGTTGGATGCGTTCGAGCTTGAACTTTTCGATTAATTCTTGTTTACTATAAATTTCTTGCTCGGTGCCGTCGTTCCAGCCGAGGCAGGCAAGGAAATTAAGCATAGCTTCTGGCAGGATGCCGTCTAGACGGTAGTCGTTTGCCGATTTGGCGCCGTCACGCTTCCCTAGCTTTTTATTTCCAGTAGGAGCGAGGATGTGCGGCAAGTGCACGAATTTAGGGCGCTCTAGGCCAAACGCTTCGTAGAGTTCAAGATAATTGCCCATGCTTGGCAAGTATTCTTGGCCGCGCATGACATGTGTGACGTTCATTGTGGCGTCGTCGACAATATGGGCGAAGTTGTAGGTTGGAAGACCGTCGGCTTTGATAAGAATGATGTCGTCCTGGGTTTCTGGGCCAAGATGTAAATCGCCATAAACCTCATCGTGGTAGGTATATTCTTTTGGTTCAGCCTTGAGCCTTAACGGAATGCCAACCTTCCACTCTGGGGTTTCCGTGGGGCGATAATTGCGGTAAAGGAAAGCTTGCTTGTTTTTGTTGGCTTCTTCGCGATATTTTGCGACTTGTTCGCTAGGGGTAGGGTCGGCGTAGGCGCGACCTTTTGCGATAAGCTTTTGCGCCCATTCGTAATAGATTTCTTTACGCTCGGTTTGGTAATATGGGCCATGTTCACCGCCTCGATCTGGCCCCTCGTCCCAATCTAAGCCGAGCCACAGTAGTGTATCTTTAATTAAGTCAGTAGCACCCTCAACATAGCGGGCTTGGTCAGTATCCTCGATGCGTAAAATGAATGTACCCTCTTCTTGTTTTGCAACGAGGTAGGGGTAAATGGCTGAACGAACATTGCCGATGTGAATATAGCCGGTCGGCGACGGCGCAAATCGAGTAACTGTTTTCATAGGATATATTATAACATCTTTTGGAGCAATTGCATGACACTAGAGAGGAATAAACGAAGTGTTAATTGTATTCAGTAAAGGATTTACCTTTTAGTTTATAGACCTCGTTTACGGTATTGGCGGGTGGATAAATAGTTATTACGCGTTCGGAGCTGCAATTACAAGGGTGTCCACTGGGGAATTCGGAAATTGTTTCTTGAATAACTTTATCTGAGTAAAAATAAAACGTCGTCTTTGGCCCATCTACTGTCGACAAATCTTTGCTTTCAACTTTAAAATACCCTGTCGGAATGCGATATGGATGCTCGTAGGGATCCCGTGCGTTTATTATGATGGCAATGGTGATTACGATTGCGATTACAGCTACCACTGATATGGCGATAAAAAGTTTTTTGTTGTTATGGTTGTCTTTACTTGGTTTGCGAGTTGATTTTTGCATATACTACCGTATCGTAATAACGATTAATTAAATAATGTTCATCATGCAATAACGCTTCGCGAGTAAAGCCGAGGCGTTCGGCAATCGAAACGGAGGCATTGTTTTCGGGCACAGCCTTAATAACAACACGGTGCATTTTGAGATCTTTCATGGCGTAATCGGTTAAAACTTTAACGGCACGCGTCATAATGCCCTTGCCGGTATATTTTTTATCGAGCCAGTAGCCTAAGTCGCAATGATGGTCGTCTTCGGCGATGGCATGGATATCAATAGAGCCAACTAGCTCGTCAAAGTAGAAGATATTGTAGCCAAATTGACGACCGGCGTCGAATTCTTTAATTTGATCCTCTGTAAAATTAAGCATATCCTCGAATTTTTCGTATTTATCCGCCCACGGTAGCCATGGTAAGAGATGGTCATGATTGGCGAGAATCATTTCATATTTCAATCCATCTACATCATGTGAAAAACGCTTTAAAGTTATTTCGTTATCAACGACGATTTCAGCTTTAGCTTTTAGCATAAAATACTCCTAGGCTTTACGGTGTATATCTACCTGCGTATACGGTACGCTAACTTTATGCTGTTCGAGTATTTCGAGGGTTTTGTGGAGGATATTACGTTTGGCGTCGACACGTTTGCCCTTCTCGCTTTTGGCAAATAGACGATATTCGATGGCGGAATCTCCTAATGCATTCACTCCTAGATATTTACATTCGGTAACGAAATCGGTGTCTTGGCACTGAGTAGCGATTTCCTGCATGATTTCTTCTGCGGTAGAAAGCTTGAGTTCGTATGGCAGCGGTATATTAAGGTTAATAACCGTAGCGCCAACTTCGGCTTTTTCGATATTGCGGTTTGCGATGGAAATAATATTGCCAGTGAGGCCGTCTTTTAGCTTGGTGGAGCGAATTCCTGAATAAATAACGGTTCCGCTGTTTTCTCCAATAGTGACGTAGTCGCCCATTTTGAAGTAATCTTCCGAGATAATCGAAATACCGCGAATAATATCTTTAAGCGTATCTTGAACTGCGAGGCCGATGGCGACCGAGGCAACTCCGACACCTGCTAGCAGGCCATCAACATTGACGCCATTGATGCGTAGAATAAAAAGTGCGACGAGTACAATGTAGGCCATGCGCGCGAAGCTGCCGATCATCGAAGCGTAGGTATTGCGCTCCTTGTTTTTGTCGCGACGTAGAATTTTCTTAAACGGCGTCTTGATTACTTGATATAGTATGATGGCAATAATGATTGTGACGCCGCTAGATACGATATTATCCCAGTTGATATGTTTTAAGATATCTTCCATATTTTATCCTTTTCTGATTTATTTTGAGGTTTTAATTTGCGAATAGCTTTTATTACTAATAAGTGCTCCTTATTTTTTATGCTCTAATGCTTGTTTTATATCTTCGATTTGGTCGCGAAGCTCGGCGGCACGCTCAAATTCGAGATTGGCGGCGGCGAGTTGCATTTGCGATGAGAGCTCTTTGATGATTTGCGGTAGTTCTTCGCGCGGAATCTTGCGGAGGTCAAGCTTATTGCTCTTCTCTTTTTCAGGAATGATGGCGCGAAGGCCTTGGCTGATTTCTTTGGCTACGGATTGTGGCGTAATATGGTGTTCTTCGTTGTATTTTTGTTGGATTTCGCGGCGGCGATAGGTCTCTTCGATGGCGCGCTGCATGCTGCCAGTCATATTGTCTGCATACATTATTACTTTACCTTCGACATGGCGAGCGGCGCGGCCGATAGTCTGCACGAGTGCCGATTCGGAGCGCAAAAAACCTTCTTTGTCGGCATCTAGAATAGCGACGAGCGATACTTCCGGCAAATCAAGACCCTCGCGGAGGAGGTTGATGCCAACTAGGACGTCGTAAGTGCCATTGCGCAGGTCGCGCAAAATATCTCCGCGCTCGAGCGTGTCGATGTCGCTGTGGATGTACGCGGTTTTGATACCAAGCTCGATAAGGTGGTCAGACAAATCTTCCGCCATTCGTTTCGTAAGGGTTGTTACGAGTACGCGTTGCCCCTTTGCGATGCGCTGGTCGATTTCTTCGACTAGATCGTCAATCTGATTATCGCTGGGGCGGACTTCGATTTCTGGATCGAGCAGACCGGTTGGGCGAATTACCTGCTCGGCCGGGGCTGGTGAATGCTGCAGCTCATATTCTCCTGGGGTGGCCGATACGTAGATAACTTGATTGATGTGGCGGTCAAACTCCGCAAACGTGAGTGGGCGGTTGTCTAGTGCGCTAGGCAGGCGGAAACCGTATTCGACGAGCGTTTCTTTGCGGGCGCGGTCGCCATTAAACATGCCGCGAACCTGCGGTAGAGTCATGTGAGATTCATCTATCAGCATCAGGAAATCTTCTGGGAAGAAATCGAGTAGAGTGGCCGGTGGTTGACCTTGATGGCGACCTTCCAGATGGCGTGAATAGTTTTCGATACCTTTGACGAAACCGGTAGTTTCAAGCATCTCGAGATCGTACTTAATGCGTTGACTAAGACGCTGCGCTTCGAGGTACTTATGCTCTTGATCGAAGAACTTGAGGCGATCCTCGTATTCGGCGCGGATTTTGCGAATGGCGAGATCGAGCGATTCTTTTGGTGTAGCGTAATGGGTATTTGGGAAGATGCCGATTTCTTCTGGTTCTGCTAAAACTTCGGCGGTGAGCGGATCGATAACTTTGATTTGGCCTAGAGTGTCAAAGCTAAACTCGAGTCGGTAGGCGCGGTCGCCGGAGGCAGGAAAAACGTCGATCGTGTCGCCGCGCACGCGAAAGTTGCCGCGCTCGAAGGCGATATCGTTGCGATGATATTGGATTTCGCTGAGAAGGCGGATAAACTGCGCCATATCGCGCTGCTCTCCCCTAGCGAGGCGGATGGCCATTTTGCGGTAATTGTCAGGTGAGCCGATACCGTAGATACAAGAAACTGATGCGACAATTAAAGTGTCGCGACGCGTAAGCAGAGCCTCGGTGGCGCCGTGGCGGAGGCGGTCAATTTCTTCATTGATGGCGGAATCCTTTTCGATGTAGGTATCGGTGCTGGCGATGTAGGCTTCTGGTTGATAGTAGTCGAAGTAGCTTACGAAGTAGTGGACTTCGTTTTCTGGGAAGAATTCGCGAAATTCCGAATATAGCTGGGCGGCGAGAGTTTTATTGTGTGCTAGGACTAAAGTTGGGCGATTGTACTTTTCGATAATATTGGCCATAGTGAAGGTTTTGCCGGAGCCTGTCACGCCAAGTAGGGTCTGTTGGCGCTTGCCAAGATTTAGCCCTTCCATGAGCGTTGAAATGGCTTGAGGCTGATCGCCGGTAGGTTGGTATTTGCTGTGGAGTTTGAAATTCATCTTTTTTAATTATATAACAAAAAGTCGCCCTTGTTCTGGGGCGACTTCGAGGGTAGCTATTTTTGCTAGGCTTGCTTTTCGCCTTCTGATGCTGGAGCGTCGGTCGGTGCATTATTGGATGCGGATTCAGCTTTCGTTAGTTGGTACTGAGCATCGCCAAAACCGAGAATACAGTAGAAGATTGGCGCTAGTAGAATAAGCCCAATAGCGAAACCGGTTTCCTTACCAAATGCTGGTGCCAGCTTGAGCGAAACCATGATAGACCACATCAAGGCGCCGACGCCTGGAATGAACATAAGTAAGAACATCCAGCCATTTTGACCTGAAATCTCGGTTAGGATGTAGGAATTATAGAATGGGATGATAGCCTTCCAGCCATCGTAGCCGGCCTTTTCGAAGAGCTTCCACATGCCGATGATGGTTACAATGGCGACAGCGAGTGCTGGCAACATGATGATTGCGAGCATGCTTGCAAGCATGGCGCCAAAGCCGACTGCCTCGGCCGCAGAGCTCGAATCGAGCGCATAATAACTAGTAGCGAGAATTTGATTTAGCATATATATCCTTATGTTAATTTAGTTATATTTTATTATAGTTTTTAACCAAATTACAAAAATCAGCGCCACGCTCCTCGAAGTTTTTATAGAAGCCATAGCTAGCAGCGGCTGGCGATAGCAGGCAGATATGGTTTTTGGCAGTAACTTCATAGGCGACATCTACGGCGTCTGCCATATTGGCAGCGTGTGTGATTTTGAGTGTGTGCGGAGTTTTATTGAATAGTTTTTGGAAGGATTGCTCGGTGTTTGGAAGCAGAATTACGTTGCTTACCTGGCTTTTGCTAAGGAAGTCGACTAGCGGCTGATAATTTAGCCCGCGATCCATGCCGCCGAGAATGAGCGTGTCGACGTCTTTTAGAGCCTTGACGGCGTTGATGACGGCTTCTTGGGCGGTAGCAATAGAGTCGTTGTAGAATTTAATGCCACGATATTCTCCGACATATTCCATACGATGTGGAAGTCCACGGAAGCTTTCGATGGTTGGCAGGATTTCTTCTAGGGTTAATCCGGCCGCTTTGCAAGCGCTAATAGCGGCATAAACGTCGTATAAGTTATGCTCGCCGACAAGGTGAGTGTGAATTTGTTCGCGCGGGATGCTGATGTCGTGATAGATGTCGATTTTGCGCATTGGCAATGAGTCGATTTCTTCATGACTGGCGTGCTGGAAGATGTCGCCATAGATAAGTGTGTCGTTTGCGGTCTGAAAGCGGAAGATGTTCTTTTTGGCGACGAAATAATCTTCGGGCTTTAAGTAGTGGTCGAAGTGCTCTTCGTAGAGGTTGAGTAGGATGGCGATTTGGGGGCTAGCCTTGACGAATTCTAGCTGATGGCAGGATATTTCGTAGACGATAATAGTTTCGTCTTGGATTTGCTCAAAAGCATCGAAGCAAGGTATGCCAATATTGCCAACCAGAATCGTATCCTTTCCGGCGGTTTTGAGAATGTGATGCGTCAATGATGCGGTAGTGCTCTTCCCCTTTGTACCGGTAATGCCTATGATGGTATTCCTGCAAAAGCGCAGAAAGAGATCTGTTAGAGAAGTTATTTTTTGGATTTGATCTGCGGCAACAAAATTTCGAGTCGGAATGCCCGGAGATTTGATTACGATATCGAAATCCTTGACGGCGTTGAGATAGTCGGCGCCACAGAATACCTGCACGCCATCGATGGCTAGTTCGTTTTGGTCGGCAATGGCGAATTCGGCGTCTGGCAAGTTTTGCTGAATGAAATTTACGGCACTTTTGCCCTCGCGACCGTAGCCGAGGATGAGGATGCGCTTATCTTTGAGGTAATTAATGATGTCTTGCTTCATAGTTTTGCGAGTAACTCCAGATATTCTTTTGGTATGCTATGCTCGGGATTGTAATAGTTTTCGACATTATATGTCTGTTGGGGGTTGTATAGGTTGCTACGATAATATTGAAGCAAGTATGGTAGGTGTCCGCGCGTATGCTCGACGGCGAGCTTTAGCGAATAATTGATTTCTTCGCGCGTGCCGACACACTCGAAAGGCTTGGTGGTGTCTGGGTCGACCAGACCAAGGAATATCTGAAGCAAGCTTTCATCATTAAACATATTGTGGCCGAATATTTTTTCCAAGCGTTCAAGTGGAACAAACGGATACAGCATAATGAAGACGTAGAGGCATTTTGCGCAGTGTCCGCACCACTTGTTTTCTTTCGTGCCAACATTGCAACTACGAAAGACGTCTAGGTAGCGCGGAAACTTAAGGAACTTCTGAACAATAATGTACTCGTTAATACAGCGTAGCAGGCTGAAGTATTTGATCTTTGGCGTAAAGTAGGTATCACAATAGTTTTGGAAGTCTTTTTCGAATTCGTAGCTCTTTGAGTATTGATGATTAATACTCGTTCCGGCAATATTGCCTTCGTTGGCGGAGGCCTCGTTTGAGACGATGACATATGCCTTGTTATTGAGGTAGGCCATGATATAGCCGGCAAAAGCTAGGCAAGACGAAAATGGTATATGGCCATTGTAGAAGCCTTGTTGATTGAGCTCTAGCATGTGTTTGTCGAGGGTGAGATTGAAGTCGGCGATGTCGTTGACCGAATAACCGGCTATCGCTATACAATCTTGAGCCGCATGGTTTTCTGGGTATATGTCGCGATTGTATTGAAGACAAAGGCTATCTGCGTGCATGCTCTGCAGTGCTTCTAGAGTGACAACAGAATCTTTGCCGCCGCCAACTGGAATAAGGTTGCCGCTAAAGGTTGCGCCTGCGAGCTCGTAATCTGGATGCCCGGCGGGTGGCTGATCGGCCTTAATTTCCATGAAGTTTTCGAATGGAATATTGAGCTGGTTTACATACATGAATTCGCCCAGGCCGCCATAAAAGAGTTTTTTGAAAAAGGCCTTTTGATTATCGTCGAGCGGGCCAGCATTAACGACAAAGGTAGGTGAACAGGCGAGCTTATAGTAGTTGATGGCATTGATAATGCCAAAGTTGAAGAACATGTATTCTACGAAAGGTACATTAAACTGTGAAAAGCGAATATCCGATACGGAGATGTCCACCGTAGGCTTGAAAACATGCTCTCCTAATCTGTAGACGTATTCGACATGAATCCCGTTGATGCTACGCTCGACTTTGTAGGATTCGTAGATGAATTCTGGGTACTGTTCGCGTAAGTTTGCCTGGTTTTGCATAGTTACATTATAACGCGAGGAATGAATATCTTTAAGTATGCATAGCCAAACCGCTTCGCTTGACTATTTTGGCGTTTTGTGATATAATTA
>CAMJLE010000020.1 GCA_946406665.1 uncultured Candidatus Saccharibacteria bacterium
CGTATGGAAAATATTTGGGAAAAAATCTCGAGAATGTATCGCGAAAAGAGGCAGATTGGCCTTCTTACTTGGAGCTATTTGACCGTCGCAGTCGTAGTATTGATTGTGGCTGGATTAATCGCATTAATAAACCAACAGGCAGGCGTATCACTTCTTATCATTCCTGCGACTGCGATTGTGGCTATGCTGGCCAACGTTATAGTCTGGGCACTGATTCGTTATATAATTGAATCGCACGAACAAAACGAGAAATCAAAAGTTCGCAACGAAAAACAAAGTAGCAAAACTACTAAGAAATAATGAATCCTAGCGAAGATACGCGCAATCTTGTCGATAAATATAAAGGCCTCAGCAATGAGGAAATTATTGCTGACCTCGACAAGTCTCGTATATCTTTAGAGATTGCAATCGAAAACTTGGCGCACGACTTTAATATCGGCACGATTGTGCGCAATGCAAACGCGTTTAATGTTGCGCGTGTGCATATTATTGGCAAACGCAAATATAATCGTCGTGGCGCTATGGTCACAGATAAGTACCTACATATTGATCATTTTGCGACCGTAGATGAGTTTGTTGATGACGCTCGCGCGCGCAATATGAAGATTGTGGCGGTAGATAATAACCGCCCCGAAGCTAAAGCTCTTGCAAAGACGAAGTTGAGCGCGAATTCCATCCTAGTATTCGGCTCCGAGTCGGATGGTATTTCACAAGAACTGTTAGATAAATCCGACCAGGCTTTTTATATCGAGCAGCTTGGTTCGACTCGTTCAATTAATGTCGGTTGCGCTTCGGCGGTAGCCATGTACGAAGCAGTGCGACAGTTGGGGCTACTACCGAAAGATGCGTAAATACCAATTGTCTCAACATTTTCTACGCGGCCCAAAGTTAGCCGGTTTTTTGATTGGTCACAGCAATATTAAAAAACGTGATACCGTAATAGATATCGGTGCCGGTTCGGGGGTTATTACGTTTGCGCTCGCCAAACGTTGTCGGCGGGTACTAGCTGTAGAACCCGACCATGAAACGGCAACCCTTTTGCGCAAAAACGTCGGTAAGCTTGAGAATGTTGAAATTGTCGAACAGGATTTTCTGGAGATGCAATTACCAGCTGAGCCATACAAAATCTTCGCAAATCCTCCTTTCCACCTTAGTTCTGCTATTTTACACAAGCTCGACGAGGCGCCAAACCCTCCAGAAGCGATATATTTAATCCTCCAAAAACAATTTGCGCTGAAACTGCTCAATAACGATCGCCACTACACCTCGCAATTGGGGCGCCAACTCTATGTCCATTACGCGCCGCGCATTCGACTTCCGCTTAGGCCAAACTATTTCACCCCACCGCCAGCTGTACCAACGGTATTGTTGGAACTCAAGAGACGCCAAGATTAACCCCGCCGCCCCGCAGTGAGCCTGAGCGTTTTTGATGTATAATACTAGTTATGGATTTAAAGGCTAGAATTACGAATAGTTTGTATTTTATCGTTGCTGGATACTTCAAGTTTTGGGCTAACATTTCGCTTAAACGATGGCGTCCGCGCATTATTATGATTACCGGTTCGGCCGGCAAGACTACGATGCTTAACCTCGTCGAGACTCAGCTCGGCGACAAGGCGCACTATTCACATAATGCCAATTCTATTTACGGTATCGCTTTTGATATTCTTGGCGAGCATGGCGTGACCGGCTCTAAGATTCAATGGCTGAAGCTGATACTAAAATGCCCAGTCCGCGCCTTCACTTTCAAGCATACCGAAAAATACTATATCGTTGAGACCGACGGTGATTTTCCGGGACGCGCAGAGTATACGTCCAAATGGTTAAAGCCAGAAGTTTCATTATGGGTGAGCCTTGGCCGCTCGCACGCCATGTGTTTTGACGATGTAGTGAAGAAGGGTAAATTCACTTCACTCGATGAGGCTATTGCGCACGAATTTGCGAATATACCCAAAAACACAAAGAAGCTCACAATCATAGACGGTGATAACCAAACTATGGTCGAAAAGACTAAAGACATCCGCGCCGAAGTTGTCGCACTTAGCAAGGGAGAGCTTAAATCTTATAAGGTGGAGCCGAATCGTGCAGTATTTACATTTTCGAAGCGCAAGTTCACTTTTCATGATCCGATGCCGCGCGATGTTACAATTCAGCTTCTAATGCTAGAAAAACTCATGGATTACCTCGGCGTGCCGGTTAACTATGATTTGAGCAATTACGTAACACCTCCGGGCCGCAACAACTTCTATGAAGGCAAAAAAGACCTCAAGCTTATCGACAGTAGCTACAATGCACATATTATTAGCATGCAAACCATGCTAGATACCTTTAAGGAGATGGATGTCGAGCATAAATGGCTCGTCATTGGCGACATCATTGATCAAGGAAGCGTCGAGAAAGACGAGCATGAGCATTTGGCGGATATGCTTGCCGAAGTGAAAGCTGAGCAAATTATACTCGTAGGCCGCCGTACGACAAAATATACATACCCACTCCTAAAAAAGAAAAAGGGCATTCGCGTCGAAGCTTTTCAAAAACCGGATGGCGCCCTGGCTTATATGGAGGAGAAACTAAAAGGTGGCGAGACGATTTTATTCAAAGGAAGTCAATATCTCGAGTGGATCATCGAGAAGCTACTCAAGAATCCTGAAGATGCAACTAAACTCCCGCGCCAGACTGAGTTGTACAAAAAACGTCGCGCGAAGTGGGGGCTCAACTGATGGCGAAGCTTTATATTATTCACGGCTGGACCTACAAGCCGGAACCATGGCAGGAAGTTATTGCTGAGCTGAAGAAAAAGAAGATTGACGCCGAGCTTTTGCGGGTTCCGGGTCTTGGTACGCAGTCCGACCAAGTGTTTACGATGGACGACTACGTAGAGTGGGCCGCCACGCAAATCCCTAAAGGTTCAATTGCATTGGGGCATAGCAATGGTGGCCGTATTTTACTAAACATGCTTCGGAAAAAGGGCTCGGACTATCTGAGCGGCCTGATTCTTTTTGATGCCGCCGGCATTTATGAGCCGTCACTCAAGAATATGATAATGCGCAAAATGTCCAAGGTCTTTTCGCCACTAAAGAAAAGCAAACTGGCGCGAAAAGTAGTCCATAAAGCCCTGAGGGTCCACGACTACAATGACGCTTCGGATAATATGAAGAAAACGCTGACTAATATGCTTGATTCGGATAAGGAATTGGATATCTCGGGCATAACAACAAAGACAATGATAATATGGGGCTCGGACGACCGAATGACTCCTCCGCGTCAGGGCAGAAAGATGCATGAACTGCTTCGGAACTCGAAGTTAACTATCAAGGAAGGCTGGCGCCACTCTCACTATCTCCAGAGCACGAAGGAGACGGCGGATGAAATTGCAATTCAATATAAGGAGCTTAAATAAATGCTAAAATTCGTAGAACTGCAGCCAAAAGAGCTGGACAAATACGTCTTCAAAGAACATCCGGAAGCGAACTTCTTGCAAACATCCGCGTGGGGCAAAGTCTATGAGATAGATGGCAAGCAAACCTTCTATCGCGGTGTCGAGAAAGATGGCAAACTAGTCGCTTCGGCGCTCATTATTCTTAAGCCGGCCAAGCGTGGTCGCTATTTGGAGATTCCTGGTGGGCCGTTAATTGATTGGGATAAAGATAAAAAGACGCTAAAGTTCTTTATGGGCGAAATATATAAACTGGCCAAAGAACATAATTGCGTTTTTGTACGAATGCGCCCAAATGTTTATGAAACTCCAGAGCGCGAGAAGACTGCTAAGGAACTCGGCCTCGTAAAATCGCCGATGCATCTACATGCTGAACATACCGTCATGCTTGATCTGACGAAAACAGAAGAGGAAATACTTGCCGATATGCGCCGCCAAACGCGCTACGATGTGCGTCGCAGCGCGAAGCTCGGCATTAAAGTCGATTTCGATAACTCCAAAGAGGCTTTTGACGACTTTTATGATATTCAACTGAAAACAGCCGAGCGTCAGGGCTTTATTCCGTCTCCACGCAAGTTTATTCAGGCTCAACGCGAAGCATTTGGCGAAAATGCACGCATCTATACGGCATCTCTCGACGGTACAGTGCTTGCAAAAGGACTAATTTTACTACAAAAGCCTGAAGCTATCTATCATGAGGCCGCCTCTACGGATGAGGGGCGTAAGCTACCAGGGGCTCATGCTCTGCAATGGAAAATCATTCAGGATGCCAAAGCGATGGGGCTAAAGAGATATAACCTGTTTGGAATTGCTCCACCAAACTCACCTCACCACCGCTACGCCGGCGTTACGACTTTTAAATGTGGCTTTGGTGGCGAAGTGGTTACTTTTATGCCAGCCTACGATTTGCCAGTCAAGAAACTGCATTACAAAGCCGTACATACGCTAGAAGAAATACGCAAAAAACGTCGCCATCTTTAATTGTGTTAAAATAAATAGCATGAAGATTATTGACGCAACAGATCAGAAAAAATGGGACAAATTCGTTACTAGCCACGATGAGGCTAACTTCTTGCAAAGCTGGGCGTGGGGAGAATTTCACGAATCTCGCGGGAAAACCGTTGTGCGTCGTATTGCGATTGATGAGAAGAACAAAATTGTAGCGGCATATGTTGGCCAGGTAGAAACCGCAAAGCGCGGTACTTATTTGGCGATTGCTGGCGGCCCAATACTCGACTGGAGCGACAAAAAGCTTGTAAAATCGATTTTCGCCGATATTAAAGAACAGGGCAAGAAACAACATTGCGTATTTGTTCGCGTGCGCCCGCAAATCACAGAATGTGACGAAAACCGCAAATTGTTCGCTGATCTCGGCCTAAAACCGGCGCCAATGTATTTATCGGTAGAGTATGCCGGAGTAGTAGATATCAGCAAGACAAAAGATGAAGTCTTCGCAGGGTTTTCGCAGAGTCTTCGCCATGGTTTTCGAAAAGCGCACAAGGATGAAGGCATCACGACAGAGGTGAGTACTGATCCGAAGAGTGTCCATGAGTTTTATCAGACGCAGATGGAAACGGCGACTCGCCACAAGTTCGTCGCATTTTCTGAAGATTTTCTCCAGAAGCAATTCGAAGCTTTCGCTAAATATGATGAAATTCGCCTCTATACGGCCCGCTACGAAGGGAAAGTACTAGCGCAGAATTACATCATTTTCTATGGCGACGAGGCGTCTTATCATTACGCCGCATCTACTGCGCTTGGCATGAAACATAGGGGAGGATTACTTCTTCACGAGATGGCGATGGACGATGCTCGCGCCAGGGGCATTAAGCGCTATAACCTATGGGGTATTACTGATGTGGATGATAAAAAACATCGCTTTTATGGCGTTAGCTGCTTTAAGCGTAGCTTTGGTGTTTATGAGCTAAAATATCTACACGCACACGATTTGATTATCGAGCCTGGAAAATATAGGATTAGCTATATTATCGAAAAAGTGCGCGCCAAAATTCGCCACGTTTAATACTTTCGCCCGCTTGCAAAACGCTTGTATTTAAAATATACTTAAATCATAAAATAGGAGCTTTTTGAAGTGAGTGTAAAAAGAAAATATATCGATAGCCATTGGGGTGTATTCTTTCTAAAGGGCGTCGTTTCGCTAGGTGCTGGTTTCTACATGATGTTTACCAAGCATCAGAATGTCGATTTTTTAATACAGGTTATTGGGTGGACTATGCTGGTACTCGCAGCGATAGAGGTGATCAATGTTGTTTATCGGACGCGCCGTCAGTACAACTGGGGCTTTCCGCTAGCTCTCGGCATAGTAGAGATGGCGATGTCGGTAGCTCTATTATTTACGGTTAATCGCGATGCGGACCTATCGCAACTACTGCCAGTCCGCCTTGGCATGCTCGCGGCCTATGTTCTTGCCGCCTCAATAATTACAATAGTCATGGGCTTTAGCAGCTTTGACAACCTTACTGATCGTTTCATGTGGGTAGTCAACGGCATGATTGGGGCCATTTTAGGCTTTGTCCTATTTGCTTCAGGCAATCTTAGCGATATCGCACACGTCGGCCTGTTTGGCACTTATCTATTAGTCAATGGCCTAACCGACCTATTCTACGGCATACACGCCAAAGATGTGATTGCGGAGCTCCGTGAAGAACGTGCCCTAAAGCGCGCACAGAAAAAAGGAGCCAAGAAATAATGCTATTTAGTACCAAGTCGCGTCTCGAGCGCTATTTTAGGAAAAATCCTCAAGTAAAGACAATAGTCGTAGTAGGGTCATATGGTCGCAAATCAGCGATTCGTGCGCTTGGTATGATTCTGGGCCAGCAATTTACGGTCACGATGGGCGTGAATAAAAAGGCCGACGCGGACGCGGTAATCCTGGACTATAAATCTTCTGCCGATTTTCCAAACATAGAACCAGACATTGTCGTAGTTACTAGTTGTCGTACAGATGAGGAAGCGCAACGCTTCTTCGCTCTGGCTAACGTAGCAAAATATGTCATGGTCAACTACAATGACGTTCCGCAAGAATTTTCGAAATATCTGAAGAATCCCAACATATATACTTACGGCGACGAATTACCAGCCGACTTTTATTTCGAAAATAATGACTTTACGCTTGATGGATACGAAGGTGATTTTATCGACGAAGAACGCGACCGCCTGCATGTAAAAATCAAAATCCTCGGTGAGCATAATATTCGCCCAATTATTATGGCATGTGCTGTTGGCAAGCTTTTTAAGATTCCAAAAGATAAGCTCCTGGCTGGCACGGAGGCGATTACTCCAGTACATGGGCGCATGTCACCTGCTAAGGGGATTGGCGGCACCATTGTTATCGACGACTCCGCTTATATTGCCGCCAATGACGTAAAACTTGGCTGCAATACTATGTTTGCACTTGAATCGCCAGCGAAGACTCTAATTCTTGACGACGTTAGTAAGCTTGACGGAATTGACACACAGCTTCTAACCGATATCTGTGTACTCGGAGAGGCGTCAAATGGCAATACTGGCGACAAAAAAATTCACTACTTTGCCGAAGAAGTAGACCTTATACATTACATAGGCGAACGCGCTGAAGAGGGCGGCCTTATATTATTAGAGATACCGTTACCGGAGATTATAGAATCCTACATATGGTAGCGTTTCTTTTAAAGATGTGGAGTGTATTGTAAAATAAGACTATGGCAAAGGTGATTACGATTACTAATCAAAAAGGAGGAGTCGGCAAAACTACGACTTCTATTAACCTTGCTTATTATTTGGCCAAAAAAGGCAAGAATGTCCTTTTGGTCGATTTTGATCCCCAGGGCAATGCATCATCCGGCCTAGGCGTAGATAAGCGCGAAATCAGGGCTAGCATGTGTGATGTTATGTTGGGTGAAGCTAGTATAAAAGATATCACTCTCCAGGCAAATTCTAAAGTTAAGAAATTATTTATCGCCCCAACCGTCCCAGAGCTCGCAAATGTCGAAGTTCAGATGGCCGATATGGAGGATAAATTCCGCATCCTGAAACGGTCACTTGCTACGGTTGCAGACGATTACGACTTCATTATTATTGACAGTCCGCCGAGCTTGTCCCTATTAACGGTGAACGGTATGATCGCCGCCGATTATCTATTGCTGCCGGTTCAGACGGAATTCTACGCACTGGAAGGTGTCGCGCAGCTCCTAGAAAGCATGAATCTAGTCAAGAAAGCGATGAATCCTAATCTCAGGCTCCTAGGCGTCCTAGCCACTATGTATGATCGTCGTACCGTACTGAGCTCACAGGTTCTAGCAGAAATAAAGAAATATTTTAAAGATAAAGTATTTGAGACTATTATTCCGCGCAACGTTCGTCTTGGCGAGGCGCCAAGTCATGGCGTAGCAATTGGGCAATATGACCGTTTCAGCAAAGGCGCAAAAGCCTATAAGTCTCTTGCGGACGAAGTACTGGAGCGTACAGAATGAGCGCTCGTGGATTAGGTAGAGGTTTTGAGGCGCTAATACCTACCGACAATATCGACTCTACTTTTGATCCAACGGCCGACGAGGACGCAAAAGATAGCAAATTGCGTGAGATAAAGGTATCAGAGATAGAGCCAGATCCAGATCAACCACGCCGAGACTTCAAGCCGGAGCAATTAAAGGCGCTCGCAAACTCCATCAAGGAACATGGCGTGTTGCAGCCCATTGTCGTTACTAAGGACGGAAATAAATATCGTATTGTTGCCGGCGAACGACGCTGGCGCGCTTCTAAGATTGCTGAACTTGAAAAAATTCCCGCAATCGTTCGTACGCTCGATGCACAAAATCGGCTCGAATTGTCGCTCATAGAGAATGTTCAGCGCGAAGATCTTAACGCTATTGAAACGGCGACAGCTTACGCTAAGCTAAAAACGCAGTTTAATATGACATCCGAAGAAGTTGCACATAGAGTTGGCAAAAGTGAAACCGCTGTAATAAATACGATGCGACTGCTTAGTCTCCCCGACGAGGCGAAGCATGCAATGGTTGAGCACGAATTATCGGAAGGGCAAATGCGACCACTAATCACTGCCACGCCCGAACAAATCAAAGCCGTGCTGCCAAAAATTATTAATGAAAGCTGGAGTGCTCGCAAAGTTGAGCAATACATGGTGGAGTTAAAAGCCCGCGATAAGGCCGCCAAGAACGCAAAAGAAAGCCTGGCTAGCAGCGAGAGCGAGTCTCGCGCCGCCAAACTCAGCAAAAAGCTGGGTGTTAGCGTTAAGGTGCGCACGAGCGCGCGCGGTTCCGGCGATATTGTATTAAAGTTTAAGAACGAGAAGGAGTTCGAGAAACTATGTTCAATACTAACAGCGTAAAAACTAAGATGACTGGCGTAGTCGATCATTTCAAAGAAGAAATGAAAAAAGTACGCACCGGTCGCGCGCATCCAGACATGCTAGCCAACGTCAAAGCTGAGGTTTATGGCCAGATGTCTCCGTTAAATCAGATTTCCAACGTTACCGTCCAGGGCGCCAACATGCTTCTTATCACGCCCTATGATGTTTCGAATATTGGGAAGATTTCTGCAGCTATTCGTGCCGACCAGTCGCTCGGCCTTAATCCTGCCGATGATGGGCGCGTGATCCGCGTGCCAATTCCGCCACTTACTGAGGAGCGCCGCAAAGAAATCGTCAAAACGGCTAGCGCAAAGGTGGAAGAAGCTAAAATTGCACTCCGCAAGATCCGCGATGACGCTCGCAAAGATATCAAGAATGCGGAGTTGGCAGAGGACGCAAAGAAGCGTGCAGAAAAAGAGGTCGACGATATTATTAAAGAATTCAACTCTGGGATTGATCAATTGTTTGCTGAAAAAGAAGCAGACATTATGAAAATTTAGCAAAAGAGGACAAGGGAAAATGGACGAAAAGGGTGGCAATCAGGAAGAAAGCAAAGGCAATATCTCTACAAATTATGTAAATTCAAGAATAGTCGCCATGGTGGCTATAGCGGTGGTCTTTTGTGCGGTATTTATAACGGGCCTTGTTGTATTTGGTATGCGCTTTATTGAAATCGGCAAAGAGAGGCCGGATAGACCATCTGCCCAGCTTCCGTCCGAAAGCATTGAGATAAAATACGAGAAAACGGCGAGTGGATATTTGCCTGCCAATCGTGGGAGTGATGTGGCCTATAAGAGCTCTTTGCTTCATAGTATAGGCATAGATAGTGACGAATATGCCATTATTAAAAGCACTTCAGAAATGCAGAAGTTCGTATCGGCCGTCAATGAGTTAAATGAAATTGACGACGATAAGTTTAGCTATAAGGTAGAAGAGGATTTTTTCGAATCTGGGTCAATAGTCGTAATTGCTAAAGAAGAAGTATCTCTCTCTGGAGTCTGCATTAATAGCGTCCATCGCGACGAAAACTATAATATAACAATCGACGCATCTTACTCTACTGAAAATGACACCATGGAGTATGGCGGCGAATTTGTGTTATTGAAAATCCAGAACATTCAACCAAAGTCTGTTGCCCTCAATTGGACGGAGGAATCGGTTGGGGATCTGCCGGATCAGCCGGGAGTAAAGAAGCCAATCGTCTACCTATATCCGACCAAAACTATGGCCGTAAACGTTCAGCTAAGCAATCCAGAGCGTATAACTGTTGACTATCCAGATTACAATAACGGCTGGACAGTTACCGCTAATCCAGACGGCTCATTAGTGACTAGCTCCGGTAAGAAGCTGTATGCCCTCTACTACGAATCGCAGAATACCAAAAAGTACGACCGCGGCTTCGAGGATGGTTTCGTGGTGGCAAATAATGAAGTAGAGGAGTTCCTCGACGAGAAATTGACTACCCTTGGTCTAAATTATAAGGAACGTGAAGAATTTATTACTTACTGGGCAAGCGTTCTCGAGGAGAAACCCTATGTATTTATACGCTTCCAAAATCACGAAGAGATTGAACACAATATGGGGCTGTCAATTAGCCCTAAGCCCGACACACTCATTCGGATCATGATGGAATATAAGCCGCTCAATAAGAAAACTAAAGTCAACGAGCAAAAGCTGCAAAAAGTAGACCGCAAAGGCTTTACTGCCGTCGAATGGGGTGGGACCGAAATCAAGTAAATCCTCCTTCGGCCCGAC
>CAMJLE010000021.1 GCA_946406665.1 uncultured Candidatus Saccharibacteria bacterium
CTAAATCGGGCTTAAACTCCATCAAGTATTTTTCGACAAAATTGCAATAATTCTTCTGGAGATCCCTCATTGAGAACATCTCCTTTGCCGCACCTTCCTTGAAGCGTTTTTCTTCAATTCCGGCAGACTCGTATGCTGAACCTTTGTAGATTTGTTCTGGGTCTACATGACCGGCCGACAAAACATTCATGTAGTCAAAATGATGCTCAGCTTCATAAGGCACCACGAAATCAATCTCGGCACCAAGTTTCGCTAGCGACTTTGATAGGTGTAAACAAGCTACGCCTAGACCGCCACTATTGTGTGGGGGAAGCTCCCATCCTAGCATCAAAATTTTCATCTACATCTAGTATAAACACTTATGCTTCGAAGCGCAAGCGTAATGACGTAAGAAAAAGTAGGAAAATAACAGAGGTATTTGCAAGTATGTGAAAAAATGACCTGCAAGAACATACAAACTATGATTGTCAAGCAAAAAAGCCACCCCTTTGGGTGGTCTTTTGTGTGGGGTATATCTTAGTTTTCCGCTACTTTTTCGAGTACTTTGATGTATTGATTCCTCAAATCTTCGCTCTTGAAGTTTAGCTCGTCATTTTCTACATACCAATCGTTTTTGCGCTCATTTAGGAAAGAGACGGCCTCAATCTCCACCGCAATTGATCCTCTGAGAAGTTTTAGTGTATTCTTGTAATTTGCGCTCAAATCGCTATCACCATAAAATGCCTTAGCGTTGTCGGTGAAAATTTTACGATAATCCTCATTTAGGTCTTGCCCCTCAATATAGTTCATGACATCGGATTCGTTGTAGAGTTTTTCGGCATCAGCAGATAGCGCATTGACCTTCTTTAAGCTTTCGGTTAACGAGGAGATTGTCTCGCCTAGCTTTTCCTTGTTTTCGCCTAGATATTTGGCTTCTAGCGAGCTATATACTACATCGTTTTCCGCTACGGCGTTGATATCGTTTATATTATCAACTAAGTCGCGAACGTATTTTTTAAGACTTCGCTCGACTTTAGCGTAGCTACCGGAGCTGACTGTTCGATCGAGAATTTCATCTACCTTCTTCGTATTATTGCTCGCAAAAGCGATATTGATAGCTGATATTTCATTTTCGAAACGAGAACCGGCTGTTACGCCATTGATAAATATGCCGATAAAGACGGCGGCTACCAAAATAAGTGCACACGAAAAAATCTTTACTTTACTAGAGCGACCGCGCACTGGCTGCTCCGGCTGTTTTTTACTCATCTTCAACACTCCTCTGCGAATGATAATCTAGGATAATTATAGCAGATTACAGCGCAAATTGAGAGTTATAGAGGTCGGCATAGAATCCGTTCTTCGCCATCAGCTGCTTATGGTTTCCAGTCTCGATTATATTGCCATCATTCATTACGAGGATAAGATCTGCATTTTTAATCGTCGAAAGGCGATGGGCGATAATAAATGATGTACGCCCTTCCATTAGCTTATCCATTGCTTTTTGGACTAATTCTTCCGTACGCGTATCGACGTTTGAGGTGGCTTCGTCTAGTATCAGGAACGGCGCATCTTCAACCATGCCGCGCGCAATCGTTATGAGCTGCTTTTGGCCGGCCGATATCGACTCGCTTTCGTTCATATCTGTATCTAGCCCTTTTGGTAACGTCTTAATGAAATGGCTGAGGCCGACCGTATCGCAAATTTGCATAATTCGTTTGTCGTCTACATTCTTATGGTTGTAGACGATGTTCTCGCGAACCGTCCCACTAAACATCCAGGTATCCTGCAATACCATCGTGAATAGGGAATGTACATCTGCGCGAGCTATATCCTTTGTCGATATACCATCAATGCGGATATCTCCAGCCTTGATATCGTAGAATTTCATCAGTAAGTTCACCATAGTCGTTTTTCCTGCTCCAGTCGGGCCGACGATGGCGATCTTTTGTCCGGCCTTCGCTTTGGCGGAAAAGTCCTTGATGATAGTCTTTTTATCATCGTATCCGAATTTGACATGGTCGAATTCGATGTTGCCCAGGATGGCCGTTTTGTCGATTCGATGATTAATGTGTTGCTCGCTCGCCATTTCTTCTTCATCGATAAATTCAAAAACGCGTTCGCTCGCCGCTGCGGCCGGCTGTAGATTTCCGACAGCCTGCGCAATGCGCGAGAGCGGTGAAGAGAAGAGCCGCGTATAGGTGATAAATGCAATAATAACGCCGAAACTAATCATCCCATTCATCGTGAGAATGGCTCCGGTTACGCACACCGCTACGTAGCCCAGATTGCCAGTGAAGGCCATAATTGGATGCATTAGCCCAGACAAGAATTGACTGTGCAGATTTGCGTTGCGGATTTTTTTATTAAGCTTATTGAACTTTCTATCCGCCGTTTCTTTGCCGTCATAAGCCTTTACGACTGCTATGCCAGAATATACTTCTTCGATGTGCGCATTCATGTTACCTAGTTCAACTTGTCGCTGCATAAAATACTTTTGCGATTTCTTCAGTATGGCTGCCATAAATACGAAACCGAACAGGCTCGAAACAATCGCCACAACTGCCATTATCCAATTCGTAATTAACATCATCGCGAGAGAGCCGAGGAGAAGGGAGCCGTCGCCGATGATTGTACTGAAAGAATTGTCGATACTGCTCGATACGGAATCCACATCATTTGTTACTCTCGAAAGGGTGTCGCCAATTTGATTGCGGTCAAAATATCTCAGTGGCAATTGGTTAACTTTATGGGAAATGCGATTACGCAAATCGCGAGCAAAGCCGGCGGTTACTCGGGCCAAAATGAATCCCTCGAGGTATTCCAGGATTGCTGATGCTATATAAAGAGCAATCATCAGAAACGCTAGGCTCCAGATTATATCTAAGTTCATTTTTGGCTTTATAATTGCCTGGATCGACTCGGGGAGCTCGTCAATCGCTCGGTATAATCTAAGCGCATCTTCTTGCGAAAACTCTTTCGTCTCGCCCATTTCGGCTTGTAATTCTTTGAGTGTACTTGCGAAGGCGAATTTATCCTTCGGTGTGACTGTTATGCCGTCGATTACGCTATTTTCGTTCGGATTCGTCATTAATTCTTGGGTAACGTTTCCAATTTTGTCTCGGTCTATGACTAATCCGGCGGATATTTCGTCAGTAATGTTTGCCAACTTGTCTGGAGTGATTACGCTCAAGATTGACCCAACAATAGACATTGCCATGGCAATTGCGATTAAGACGTAGTATGTTCGCATTTCGGTAAGCATGCGTCGGAGCGCTTTTCCGAAATTTTTTGCAGTTTCCTGACCGCCACGTCGGCCGCCGGGGCCACCGTTAAACATTTAGTTCCTCCTTGGTTAGCTGCGAAAGTGCAATTTCCCGATACACTTCGCAATTGTTCATCAATTCCCGATGTGTGCCGCGACCGACACAGTGCCCCTTGTCTAGTACGATAATTTGGTCGGCATGCATGATTGTGCCGATGCGTTGAGCGACAATCAGTGAAGTAGCATCTTTAGTGTAATCTTTGAGCGCTTTTCTGAGCGAGGCGTCGGTTTTATAGTCGAGAGCAGAGAAGCTATCATCGAATATGTATATTTCCGGATTACGCGCTATAGCCCTAGCAATGGCGAGGCGCTGCTTTTGGCCACCTGAAATATTTGTGCCAGCTTGAGCGATATGGGAGTCGTATTGCTTGTCGAGCTTTTCAATAAAGCTTTTTGCCTGCGCCACTTTCGCGGCCGTTCGAATCGCTCGTTTGCTGGGTTTTTCATTTCCGTTGTCGCCATAGGCGATATTGCTAGATACCGTACCGCTGAAAATGACTGCTTTTTGTGGAATATAGCCAAGTTTTCTATGTAAAGCCTTCTGCTTATAATCGCGCACATTCACGCCGTCAACAAATACGGCGCCATCTGTCGTATCGTAGAATCTTGGGATTAGATTAATTAAGGTAGACTTACCAGAGCCAGTCGATCCAATAAAAGCCACAGTTTGGCCCTTCTCGGCGCGAAACGAAATATCCTTTAGTAAGTATTCTTCCGCGTCGGAGTATTTGAATGAGACATTGCGAAATTCTACCGTTCCAGTCTCGGCAGTTTCGTCGTCGAAACTTCCATCCTCTATCGAATTACTCTTGTCGAGCACTTCATTAATACGCTCCGCGGACACTTGCGCACGCGGTATAATCATGAAAATAACCGCAACCATTAGAAAGCTAAAAATGACATGGATTGCATATGTTGAGAAAACTACCATGTCGCTAAAAAGCGTTAATTTGTTGGCCATTGTAGACTGGCTAATAAGTGTGGCGCCAATTAGATAAATCGACAACGTCACGCCATTCATGACTAGATACATTGTCGGCGACATGATACTCAGAACCCTATCTACGAAACGCACGGTATTGGCCACTTCAGTGTTTGGTACATCGAATTTCTTCTCTTGGTATTTTTCTGCATTGAAAGCGCGTACTACTCGTATGCCTTTTAGATTTTCCTGCATTACGCCATTGAGTCTATCTGTTAGCTTTTGTACTTGTTTGAAGCGCGGAATAACGAGCATCATAATCGTAATGATGGTTGCAAGCATTATTGCTACTGCAACACCGGTGGCGGTGCTCCATTGCCAGTTTTTGCCCGAAATCTTGATGATTGCCCATGTTGCACTCAGCGGCGCACGAATTAGCATATTTGCACCCATAGTAATTACCATACGTACCTGAGTGACATCGTTGGTGGTGCGCGTAATTAGGGAAGCGGTCGAGAATCTTTTTATGTCATCTATACTCAGCTCTTCGACTTTATCGAAAATCTTTTTTCGCACAATGAAAGTAAAGTCTGCACCTATGTTTGCTACGAACCAGCCCGCTATGATCGTCGAAACGAGGCTCCCAAAGGCGCAAAGTAACATCATGCCACCGTTCTGGAGTATCTCCCCCATTTCGCTCCCCTCCGTCTGCACGAGGCGAGTAATAGCGGACATATATTCGGGCATTTTTAACTCAAGGCCAACTTGGCCAGCAATAAACAATATCGCCAGTGCAATAAATAGGAAATCTTTTTTATGGAAATTCTTAAATAGTTTAAACATTTTTCTTTTACTCGCGATTTTTTGTACGATTAAGTATAACAGGAAAAGATTACTATTTCTAGCGTTGTCGTCTTCGTAAGATTATCGGCTACTCGGACCGCGCTCTCGTAATAGGGCGTATAGTTCGTCAATAAAGGTATTGCGTTTCGGCAGTGCTATGTTTCTTGGAAGAATTACTTTATAACGCACATGCGTCAAGGCCGCGCATAATAGAAGTCGTTCCCAGTAAGCGTAATTCTTTGTTTCCGGCTTGGCAGTAAAAAGGTTTGCTAGCCAACGATACGAATCACGAGACCGTTTCCGCCGCTCATCAGCAAGTCCGACCACGATTATCCAATCTGCAATCGTGTCCTTTTCGTTCCCGATGGTGGAGATAGGATATTTATGGTT
Source organism: uncultured Candidatus Saccharibacteria bacterium (assembly GCA_946406665.1). Classification (GTDB taxonomy): domain Bacteria; phylum Patescibacteriota; class Saccharimonadia; order Saccharimonadales; family Saccharimonadaceae; genus UBA2834. The sequence goes on from CAMJLE010000021.1 coordinate 5,460, forward strand.
CGGTGCTTCCGTTAATGATATCTTAGAACTCCCCTCTCTTGTAAAACCCGCGCTCGATTCGACCATTTTGTCTATAGCAGCATTGGATGTTGCCAGTATAAGGATTTTGTCATTTGGTCGCTGCTGCTGAAGACTTAAGATAGCCTTTTTGATATAAGTTGGCTCGTCGTCTGTGTCGTAGTTTAAAAAGACGAATGGGTCACTGCCTTTTTGTATCATGGCTCTTCTAAGCATGCCGTAATTCTGATTAAGGTTATTAGTAAGAAGTTCGCCGTAAGTATCGATAGATTGGTCTGGTTGATTCGGCGAGAGCGAGGGGTAAAAGGTCTTGAGGTCTTTTATAGAATCGCGGAAAAGGCATAAACTACCAAAGTTTGACCTTGTATGCGTATAGATGTCTCTCCAACTACTACCGACGATAGTCGTATTCGCCTTACTGCGCGCAATAATATCGCCAATTAACTCATGGTAGGCCGGGGGTTCGTCTATTCCTTCTCCGACAATAATATACTTAAACTGAGTTATCGGCGCGTCTGAGTTGTCGATATAGGATTTTGCATAGTAGATCATATCTGCAGAATCGAAGCCAAGCTTGTCGGCATCGCGGTGTATCTCGGAATTGTAGAAACCAAAAAAGTCTCGTATATATTTATATTGTTTTTCGCTAATAATTCGCTCGTCTAAATCTTTAATCTTGTCGAGATATTCATCAATTACGCGGATAGGATGGTTGCGATCTGGTGACGTCTTGATGCTATCGATTGTCTCAAAGAATAAATTCTTCACGCCACGAAACTCCACGAGTGGGTTGCGCTTAGTAATAGCCATGCAAAGTTCTCTTGCACTTCGTTCGCGTGGTAAATGTATGCCTAACTTTTCCAATTCTCTACGCAACGTATTTAAATATGCACATTTCGGTTCGTAACTTAGCGCAACAAATTCGGTATTGTTTTTGCGGTGAAAGTTCTCTTTTACGGCATTACTTTCGCTGTCTTTTGTGTCAAGGTATTCAATGTAAATTTTTCTGTCACCAATTTCTATAGTAAAATCGGGACGATGAGTCTTCGTGTCGGGGAACAACATGTCGTCAAATGGCTCTGCATATCTGTAATTAATTGAGTGACTAAAAAGCCAGTTCGCTATTATTGCTTCATTCTTGTTTTTAACTCGCTCGCCTATCATGGTGCGCGGAGCGCTGCTAGAAATGTTATTGCGTATAAGTCGCTTTAGTCGAGCTTCAAAATTTGTGGTTCTCGCACAATAATCTTTAAGATAGCTTTCAAAATAGTCGTCAAAGTTAGCGAAGCGACCATAATTTTTGCTGAAATAGTCGCCAATTAGCTTCTCCTGTTTATTAAGAGTATTGTTGAAACATCCGATAAAATCCTCAGTTTTCGCGTAACTAGTTATAATACGTTTCTTGAGGTATTTCAGAAAAATTCGATCGCGTTCCTCTTCGTCGACTATATAGCTGTTTTTGTATCGCAAAATCTGACGAATGTGGCGATATCCGAGTGAATGTATAGTTGCTACGTCAACCGTCGCGCCAACGGTGCTCTCTATTCTTTTGTGTAATATATTCGTTTCCCATTCGTCGCCAGCTAGCACGACAAGAGCATTGGGTGAAATATGTTTAGCTCTCACTAGATAATTGACCTGTGCAACTATGGTGGCGTTTCTCTCGGTATTTGAGTTGACAATGATAAGTTTGTGTTTTTCGTCGGCTAGGATTGCCTTTATTTGCTCTTTCGATAAAGATAAATCTGAGTCAGAACTATTAAAATAATCCTTGTTCTTTTCGTATAGCGAATTTAATATCTCGTCATTGTATTGATCTAAAGCGAGCCGCTTTAAGATATGTTCTGGGGCGCGCTTTTTGGTTTTATTAAATAGAGCAAGAGAAACATATTGCTGCTTCTCTAGTTTGCGCTCGAAATCCACCAAAATACCGCCCATACTGCTTATGATTATATAAGTTTTTTCACAAAAAAGAACCCGCCCAGACGAGCAGGTTCTCGTAAAATCTATCCAATCGTGCCAAGAATGCTTACGAGGGCGTTAATTAGATTATTCTTCTGGTCAAGCCGCCTGCGCATGTCGCTCAGGTTGCTATAATCAATCATTTCCGCATTAGCGGCGCCAGCTCTACGCTTATTGCGAATTGCAGTTATTCGATCTTCTTCTTCATCGATTTTTACGATAAGATTATTGCGCTCTTTTCGGGTATAAGTTAGTAATTTTTTCGTCGCCTCTAGATATGATTTAAGCTCAGCGTCGTCCGTTGGCATTTCTGCGGGCGCGCTATCTGCGGTTTGCATTTGTGGGCTTGGTTGGTCCATGTCGCGATTTAGCATCGGCGGCTCGTCCTTTGCTGGCTCCGGAGCCGCCAACATTTGCCCGCCGTTCTCCGCATGTCGCGCGTCGATATCGGAGCTGTTGTCTAGAGGATCGTGATAATACCCGTTCGTGTCGTTCGGTTGTGATTGGTTGGAATTATTATAGTCTTGCATTTACTCACCCTTTTTGCGTTTCTTTGCTCTCATTTTACCATAACAATTATGCTATAATGCAAAAAAGTGTTAATGGAATATTAATGACAAGATGAAAACAACAATTAAAACTAGTAAGATTCACAAAACCGCTACCGGAAGCGCCTTGCCTAAAAATGAGAATACTTGCGTTCAGCTTCGGCTCATGGGGGCTCTTATGGCGCTCGCAAGTGTACTTATGGCACTTGTTCCTATGATGTATTCTGGCATCTACAGATATCTTGCTGTTCGCGTTGGTGATTATGTGTCGAATGTAGGTATTGTGACCATGATATTCTCGGGCTTCATCTCTGCATTATTATATTTTCTGCTTGGCCTATTTTCTATCCGCGCCGGGGAGCGTAATACTCGTCTTGCTCGCGGAGTCTATCAGCTAAACAATATTCTAACTTTCTTATCTATTGTGGCGGGCGTGCTTCTATTCTTGCCGTGGCCAGCTCCGACATTCAGGCTAATGATGATTCATATGGCAACCTCGGCAAACATCGAGCAGGGAATCATTCCGATGTTTATTATGATCTTTGTAGACATGGCTCTAATAATCGGCCTTCTCGCATCTATTACGGGCATTTCTTATACCTGTCTAATCGACCGAGAAAAGAAAGGAAAATAGTACTATTATGGCCGATCGACCAAAAATACGCTTCAATAAAGGCCCAATAATTGTCGCCATTTTAGCCGCAGTCACCATCGCCGCTGGCGTGGCGAGCGTAGTATTGCTTAGCCATAATACCTCAATCGCTCAGCTGTTTGGCGGCATCGACAACGTATATGAAAGTGCCCGTCTCGAAAAGCTAACGATCAATGGCTACACCTTAGGTGACACAATGAGCAAAGAGGCGCTTGAATATCATGTAATGGATGCTGATTTCGACCATTATTACGATGGCATAGCGTTTTGGTCGAAAGACAAAAAAATAATAGGCCTAGGCTTCTATACTACGACTGCTGGGGTTGGTGATGATGAAAAAATAATTATCGATATTAATACCGTCGATATTGAGTATGAGGGGCGACGCCTGACGACGATTGACGACTTTGAGGAAACGTTTGGTGTTGGCGAAGAAAAAGAAGAAGATGAAGATGGGGGCAAAACTATTACTTATCGGCAGGGGGTATATACGCTAACGATTTTCTTGCGCAATGGCACTGTGCATAATGTAGTTCTTCGTCAAAAATAGCAAAATCGAGAAACAAACAAAAAACGCCGTATCTGTATCGGCTTTTTTGTATATCTATTTATGGCAGGGGCGGCAAGACTCGAACTCGCGACACCTGGTTTTGGAGACCAGTGCTCTACCAACTGAGCTACGCCCCTATCTGCCGATAAATTATAACACATGTAATTAAAAGCGCCCAGTTACGTAAAAAAGTGCTATTATAAGTATAAGCATAAAACTAACTAAGGTGGGAAATGGACGCAAATAAGCTTCATAGACAAATTGAAAGCCCAGCTAGAACGCGTATTCGTGCAAGCGCGGCAAATCATGGTGCGTCCAGCGCACCTACGCACAGAGATGACGGTACGATAAAGGCTGAACTACACAGAGAAGAGCTCGATTATAACGGCGATGGCATCGTCACGCTGATGGAGGAGCTCGATGGTGCTAATGTCGTTAAAAAAGATATACAAGAGAATCGCGATGAGTTTCGCAATGATAACGCTCCGGCAAATGATGACAAGCAGGGTACTATAGATCCTCTGCCTAGGGCGGCAATCCTCTCCATAGAAGAAGACAGGCGCCGTTCGTTTAATCCTTTCTCTTCGCATTACGCTTCCGCGCCAATCCCGCGCCAGAATCGTCGAGTTCTCGTGAAAGAGGCTAAGCCCGTCCGCGACAATGCGAATGCGATAATAATGCTTCTTTTGGTTGCAATATTGATTGTTGCTGTGGCTATATTTAG
>CAMJLE010000022.1 GCA_946406665.1 uncultured Candidatus Saccharibacteria bacterium
CTGTACCTCTGCGGCACCGATGCTGCTAAAGTCGTCGTTTACTACCGTTAAATTGACAGCATAAGACGATTGTCTGGATGTAAGGACAGAAGCAGCCGCAATGATACCGCCAGCACCAAAAATGCCAGCCGCAAAAAGACAGAGGCTACGCATTAGCCGAGAATTATAGTTTATATTTCTGTTTTTTATCTTCATTGAGTTACTCCTTTTTGTTTAACGATGAGCAACTCCTACACTCTGTTTCAATTATCCACTATCATAACGGTTATGTCAAGACGTAGAAAATACCTCCTTGGTTCAGGAGGTATTTTTAGAAGTAGCTGACAGTAGACTACTCAGTTACGCCGAGCTCAATGCGCTTGAACTGCTTGACGTTAATGTTTTCGCCGGTCTTTGCGATAGTTTCCTTAATCAAGTCGGCGACGGTTTTCTTATCGTCAAAGATGTATGGTTGATTCATCAAAACACGATCAGCAAAAGCTTTGGAAACTTTAGAAGCAATAATCTGCTCTTTTTTGTCGGCCGGCTCTTTGCCAGTAAGGGTAGCCTCGGCTTCTTTTTTGGCTTCTTCCATCTTCTCTGCTGGAATATCTTCTTCAGAAATCCATTGCGGATTCATGCTGGCGACCTGCATGGCAAGCTTGTGCGCTAGGTCGATGAATTCATCGGTTTTTGCAACGAAAGACGTTTCGCAGTTGACTTCGATGATTGCGCCAATACGGCCACCATGAACATAAGATTCAATGATGCCTTCACGGGTTTCACGATCGCCGCGCTTCTCTGCTTTGGTAAGGCCTTTTTTGCGCATTTCAGCAAGAGCTTTATCGAAATCGCCTTTAGCCTCAACGAGGGCCTTCTTTGCGTCAGTCAAACCAACGCCGGAAAGCTCTTTCAGCTTCTTAATAAGCTCGATGCTGATAGCTTTGGCTTCGCCAGCTACTTCTTTTGCGCTTTTTTCTTTCTTCGTAGCCATTATATTACTCCTTTTAGTTTTAATTATTTAGTGCTTTTGGCTTTGCCTTCTTTGATGGCAGCGGCGAAATAATCAAGAATAAGCTTTACGGACTTGATAGCATCGTCATTGGCTGGGATTGGATAATCGATACCGGTCGGATTACTATTCGTGTCGACAATCGCAAATACTGGAATATTAAGGCTTTGAGCTTCTTTGACGGCATTCTTATCTTGAATTGTGTCGGTGACGACAACCGCAACTGGTTGCTCGGTCATGTCTTTGATGCCACCGTAGCGCTCATTAAGGTCATCGATCTCTTCCTGGTAGCGTTGAACCTCGAGTTTGCTATAACGCTTTTCGAGCTCACCGGATGCCATGCGACGCTCTAGATCTTTGAGCTTACGAATCTGTTTGTTGATAGTTTCGACGTTAGTGAGCATGCCGCCTACCCAACGAACCGTAACATAAGGCATATCGATAGACTCGGCGACCTCTTTGACGGTGTCTTTCATCTGCTTCTTGGTGCCGACGAAAAGAACTTTCTTGCCGCCAGCGACGCGGCGAGTAAGCTCTGGAAGAGCATTATCGAGTGCCTCTACGGTCTTCTCGAGGTTAATAATATGTGCGCCTTGGCGCTTGCTGTGGATGTATGGAGCCATCTTCGGGCACCAGCGGCTGGTTTTGTGACCAAAATGCGCACCGGCGGCAAGGAGCTCCTTGATATCTGCTTGTACAGGCATTATACCTTTTCTCCTTCGCTCGTAACTCCTACGAGCTGATTCGTTAATATTTATTACTCTGTTATTTTAACATATTTTCTCTGCGAATGCTAGGCTTTTATGCCTCCCTTGCATATTTTACGTTTTTGTGATATAATTAAATTATTGTTGCATGTGGTTATGTTTTCAAGGAGGGGAAACATGAAAACGAAACAGTCAAAAGTACTGCTGTTCGCAAAGAAGCCGAATTGGCAGAAAAAGGGCAGTAAGCAGTTTTCTATCAGCCAGAATACTGATGACGGACGCGAACTCATGATAGACAAGTTAAAGAAGCTTTGTCGCGAATTCGGGGATCGTCTTTACACCCCGGCAGGGCTCGTTCTCGAAATACTGACGAGCTATGAGAAACTGCTCACGAAGTACTCGAGGGTATCCAACAAAAACAATACTTATCGAGAAGCACTCGACGATATTCTCCACGGCAGGGGCTGCGAAAAAAGTCTCGATAATGACGGCAACAGAGTCGTTATCCTGCACGAGGGGATGCTGGAGAGGATCTCGACGGTTATCGAAGAATAGCCACAAGCGAGCACATTCCAACTAAGCGGGTCGCGCCAGTAACGGTGCGACCCCATTTTTTGTTTTTTTAGTTGTCGTAGGCTTCTAATGTGACATTAACGACCTTTTCTTTGCCATCACGTATGAGTGTGACTTGGATGGTTTCGCCAACCTTATATTCACCGACGAGGGTAGAGATTGATCCGGCGTGACCAACTTCAATATTGCCAATTTTAGTTATCACATCCTTATCTTTAATTCCGGCTCTATCGGCGGGGCCATCTTTGACAACGGCGCCACCGCGCGAAGAATTCTCGCTAAAAACATATGCACCCTGCTTTACTGGCAATTTGTACTCTTTTGCAACTTCCGGCGTGATAGTGAGGTAGCTAATACCAATATAAGCACGTTCCACTTTGTCGTCTTCGCGAATGCGCTTTAGCATGCCTTTGACAGCGGAAATCGGAATAGCAAAGCCTAGTCCCTCGGCAGAGGTCGACGTAGCGGTATTGATGCCAATAACATCACCGGCGGCGTTGACGAGTGGCCCGCCAGAGTTACCTGGGTTGATAGCAGCGTCAGTTTGAATCATATCCGTTAGATACTCCACATTATTGCCACTAGAATCGCCCGCCTGGACAGAGCGGCCAGTGCCGCTAATGATGCCTTGCGTGACACTGTTTTGATACGCGCCAAGTGCGTTGCCAATTGCGAGGACTGGCTGCCCAACTGAAATTGTCTTGGAATCGCCGAGACTAATAGTGGGCAAATCGTCCACTCCGCTAATTTTTAAGTACGCTACATCATTGAGCGGATCGGCGCCAAGAAGCTTGACGTTGTCATAAGTGTCGCCCTCGTCGGTGATAATCTGAATTTTGCGCGAGCCATCTACGACATGTTTGTTTGTGATAACATAGCCATCCTTAGACACTATCATACCCGTACCGGCCGACTGAGTTACGCCGCCCATGCCGTAATAACCCGAAGAATAGCCCTCACTAACAATAGAGACGACTGCAGGTGTCACTTTGCTAGCAATAGAAGCAATGGAAGTAGACTCGAACTCGGCCGAATTGCCCGTATAGTACCCTTCGGAACTTGTAGTCGAGACGACGGTAGGCTCCTGGAGTGACTTAATAAGCGCAACGGCGCCAATAATACAGCCCGCTACACCAATTAGTAAGCCAAAAATCGCAATGCCAATTGCAGTTCCGCTACCAGAACGCCTGCGCGGTGCGCCTGCGACCGGTGTCGTATTTTGTGTATTTTGCGATGGCGAACGATAGTTGCGCCAGTCAGTGGCATTGTTAGTCGAAGCATCGGTGCTAAGGCTATTCGAATTCCCACTCTCCATTAAATTCTCCTTTCCTTAAATATTAAAACTAGGTACTGAATAGAAAAATATCATCAGAACCATAACTAAAGCTGAAAATATCGCAGGCGCCAGAATATCGTCGGCCCGAATTTTGCCGTCGTGACGAATTGCCGACTTATAGCCGCGCGCAAACACAAACAGCATAATCGTGGCAGCGATTGGATACTGCGGAATCGCGAGCGACGTAATAAAGCTGCCACTATCAATGCCGCGACCTACCTGGTATGTAATAGTCCAGTGATAGAAAATCCAATACAGCTCGGCCATCATCATGCCAAAAATAAACGTCGTGATAGTGAAATCGTGGTCATCCCCCTGAACAAGAACGTGGCGCGTGGCACTATAGCCCACGATAAAGCTCACTACTACACCAATAACTGGATCTAGCTGAGCCGTAATTAAAGATAGTGCAAAAGAGCCAAAGAATATGGCAAAGAGGGCTTGAACTTCAGTGGCGCGAGTGGTGCTCTGCGGCTTGATAGCAACAAGCCAAACCATGTAGATAATCGTCAGGACAATTTGCCAAAAGTTTGGCGAAACGCCAGCTGGATTCGCGAGATATACCAGCAATACGAGACTAAGGCCGACTACAAAATCGACCAGGTTAGCCTTAATATTGAGCCACCAATAGCGCGGACGCACGGCAATTACGCGCCATTTAGATAGAATTACTAGCAATACTGCAAAAAGCCAGTTGGCACTAATGACGGTCAATACGGTGGTAGCCGCGGCCAAACAAATATTCAAACCGATGTGCGTCACAGTGCCAAGAGCATTGCGACCACGCCTCAACATGACGTAATCTGCCATAACTTATACAATTTTAGCACGAAACGGCGCTTTTCCGCCACTTATGCTAAAATAATCTGTATGGAACAAAAACCGTCATTCGGGCAAAAATACCCCGCGCTTAAAGATATTCTAAGTTTCCTAACTTTCGTGGGCGCCGTAGCGCTGGGTACTTTTATTTTGAATAGCTTTATCTTTCGTAGCTACAATGTGATTGGCGGTAGCATGGAAAATACACTCCACTCTGGCGACCGCGTAATCGTGAATCGAATTCCAGTAAGCCTAGCGCACCTGAACGAGCGCGAGTATATACCGGAACGTGGACAGATTATCGTATTTGCCAATGGCGGTAGCGGCAGCTTAACTAACTGTGAGCCATTAGATGGAGTTTTGGATCAATATATTATAAAGCGCGTAATCGCCTTCCCCGGCGAGCGCGTAATGCTAGAGAACGGCGTTCTCACGGTCTATAACGACGAACATCCAGAGGGTTTTGACCCAGACGAAGAAACACGCAAGTCGGACACTGATGGGCCAAAGAAGCGAATATCTGGCTCCATCAATACGATCGTTCCCGAAGGCGAACTATTCGTTTCGGGAGACAATCGCGAGGGTTCGAATTCGTACGATTCGCGTAATGGCCTCGGCACAGTGCCTTTCTGTCGCGTAGTTGGTCCAGTTGCTAGCAGAATCTTTCCCCTTACGGGATTTAGATTCTTCTGACGTGTAAAACTATGTTTTATTCTTCCGCTACTGGACGTTCGAGAAGATTCGGCTCGATGGTCGGCTCCCCCGTTGCGATTTTTACAACATCTTTGTCGATTTGCGCCAGTGATTTATATGCGGCATTGTAGTGGTTTACGGTTGTACCTAGAGAGTTGCCGAGTTTACTCATATAAGCATCAAAAGTATTGATGTGCTGGCCGAGTTTAGCAACGCGAGCTTGAATTTCGGCTGTATCTTTCTCGATTTCGAGACTGCGCAGACCCTGCAGGATAGTCTGAAGATAGGCCATAAAGCTAGTCGGGCTCACAATGATTACTTTTTTATCGCGGTACGCATACTCGATTAAATCGCGTTCCGAGCTGGAGGCGCCGACTTTGTTGATGAGCAAATCATAATATAGACTTTCGGATGGGATAAACATGAAAGCAAACTCCATGGTTTTTTCGGCGGGGCGAATATACTTAGAGGTTTCGTCGATGCGACCCTTGAGGTCGTCGCGTAGCTTTTTTGCGTAAGCGTTGCGCTCAGTTTTATCCTTGGCGGCCACCATGCGATTATAGTTTTCAAGCGAAAACTTAGAATCTATTGGTAATATTTTTCCTTTATCCAGAAACACGACCGCGTCAACAATTTCGCCGTCCTTAAACTTATATTGGAGCGAATAGGAGCCGACCGGAAGAACATTGCCGAGCACTGTATCTAGGTAATACTCACCAAAAACGCCGCGCTGTTTTGGGTTTTGCAGAACGGACTGGAGAGTTTTAAGCTCATCGGCGACCGACTCAACGTGTTTATTGGTCTCATTGATTGTCGCAAGGCGTTCTGAAATTTCGGCAATCGTACGCTTGCTATCACGCATTTGACGTCCAGACTCCGAAAGCTGTCGCGCAATTGAATCCTGAACGCGGGAATTATTGTAGTCGATTTTGCGGTTAACCGACTCGTTCATGTGGTCAATTTTATCTTGCGTGCGGCGGTTCTCGCGATCGATTTTCTCGTCGAGATTGCGCGAGAGACGGCTAAGCTGAAGAGACATAATAATTATCGTTGTAAGAAAAACAACAATAAGAATGACGATAGTGACAATTAAGCTAATATCCATAAGGGTTATTATACTATATCCGTCACAACTCCTCGCCTATCCGCAGCAATAGCACGTCTCTATAGTGGCGCGAGTCTTTATCGCAAGTCGAGAGCAACAATAATTTCCATTTACCCGCTTTTTCGGATCGTAAATAATCCCGAGAATATTTTCCATTAATTGTAAGTGCCGTTTTGCTGATCGATTCGAGGATCGAAGAATTGTGATTATTTTTATTGCTCGAAAGATCGTAAAGTATCGTTTTCGAAAGATCTTCGACTGAGTACGCTATCACTTCAAGTTCCATTGTTCCCTCAGTGGTCGTGATAGTTCCACGAAGATGCTTCTGCATATAAGAGGCGTCCACATATTCGACAATCGAACCGAACATCTTCTGTTGATTCATTCGATGACCGTAAATTATCGTGTAGTCATCGTTCAGAAAAGTATTCCGATAATCAACAAATGGCGTTCCGGAAATTGAGTGATTCCCCGCATAATCTATAGTAAGATATTTTGAATTGTCCTTAGTCTGGGCAATTGGATAGTCTACTTTCGTATCGTCCAAAGTAAGCCAAGCGACTAAATCTCGATTAGTCTTCTGTAACTCTCGAATGTCGGGGTATTCGCGATCGGCCATTGCAGACTGCTTGAAGTCCTCAGGTATATCGGCTTCATTAATAATTATACGATTATCGACAATTGCATAAATCCCAACACTCAAAAAAAGTATCGAAACAAACAGAAGAATTGTATCGAAAAACTTTTCGACTATCTTTTGAATTATTACAACGAGGCGCTCTCTTCTTCTCATTATCAGAAGCTCCGCGTGCGCAACAATAAGGCAATAATATTGCCCTTGATGTTTTTCTTGTAGATTGCACCAAATGCCCGCGAATCGTCGGCGCACTCGTAATTTGAATTTAGTACAAAATAAGTTCCGGCAGGCACGCGATAGCCAGAGCCAAACGGGTCGGTGTCGCCGAGCGTAAAATCAAACACTGGCGAGCTGGACACGACTTCTCCATTAACTAATATATAGCCTTCCTCATTTGTCGTGATCAAATCGCCGTCTGTCCCAATAATTTCAGAGAGATATTCTTGCCCATCGTAATCATAAATAACTACATCTCCCACCAGATAATCGCTAGAAATCCGGTTAAACAGTACAAAATCACCATCATTTATTCGACCATTCATTGAAATGTCCGAAATGCGACGCATGCCGACGAAAATCCCGAAGCAAACCCACAGGATTAGAAGAATAACTACCGCCTTTACGGCTAGGCGCACCCAAGTGCGCCCAGCCATGTTTAGTTTTTTCATTTGTTTGTTTTAGTGAACTATTTTAAGCTTCTTTTTTATTCTTTATTGTAGCTACGTAATACAAACCCGCTGCGCCAGCCATAGTTAAGAGGATATATATCGTTGTATTGACTACAGCATTCGTATCGACAGCAGATTCGCGGTTTTCGTCAATAGCAGTTACGTTCGCCGTATTGAATGTTGGCGCTCCCGTAGCGACCATAGTCTTAGTACCGGTGCTAGTCCGTTCTGCCCCATCCATAGATGTAGTATAACCATCGCTAGTGTCGACTTTTGCGATGCTATAGTTAGTGCCAACTGGGATTTCCGAATTAGTACCATCTAGGCCGATAGTTACCGTATCGCCATGTTTTAGCTTAATTGTGCCGCCGTTCGCTACTGTTCCGCTATTTTCACATTCAGAAGCTGTCGTTACCTTATAGCTGTCTGTCGTATTGAAAGTTACGGTATAATCAAAACATTTATCTGGGTCAGCCGCGTTACCAGAAGCCGTAGCGGTTACTTGTATATTCGTATAGACAGGCGCCTTGGTGAAGATGAAATCAGAGCTTGCACCAGAAATGGTCGAAAGCTTATTGCCGTCAGAGTCCTTAATATATAGGCTAGCTACATAGCCAGTCAAAGTAGCGTTATTACGAACGCTTACGACAGCCGTATAACTGCTAGTAGTATCTACTGGATAGACTCCAGATTTGGTCGATGAGCTTTCTGTAATAGCATAGGAATAGTCCCCTACTCTCTCAAACTGCATACCGCTAAAGTCTAGTGTTGCAGCCTTAGAAACTTCACCCTGTGTGGTATAGCTATCGTTGTAAACAACACTAGCCGCGGTTGGGGCGCCAGTTGCACCGGCTGGATTGTTAGAATCTGCCGTAATAGTGTAACCAAAAGTATTACTGATCGTACCGTAAGCGTTCGGAATCTTACGAATCAACGTAGCCGAAGAGCTACCATCCCAAGTTGGCGCAGTGGCGGCAAATACATTGCCGAGTGGAGTGACGGTAGTTGCAGCTACTGCTACAGCCGCCGTAGCGATGATTGCTTTATTAGTTTTTTTCATTTTATTATCCTTCTCTTGTTGTTTTATTGACCTAAATAATTGTTCGTGTTTTTTATCCGCTATCTTCCTTTCTCATTTTGCCATGCTAACCTCCCGTATACCAATCTGGTCGCGTTACGGATGC
>CAMJLE010000023.1 GCA_946406665.1 uncultured Candidatus Saccharibacteria bacterium
AAAACAATCGTTTTATAACGTTTGTTTTATTATAAAGTATAATAATCGTTTTGTCGATAGCTGGATTTGTAACGCCCAAACTCGCAAAGCAATGATATTACCTTACATTCTCCAAAACGCTACCCGAAGTGCGCATAAACAGTGCCTTTTGAAACCTAAAAGCGTTACACTATTTCGATTTAGTCAGAATATAAAATTACAAACGATTTATCGCTTTAAAGTATTGATTTTACATCTCGTTTCTGTTATAATGATTACAGTACCATTGATACTGTTTTGATACTGTTATAATTTGAAGCCAAAAATAATAGGCAGAATAGCGGTAAAAGATGTATCAATAACCGCTAATACTAAACTGATATGTTTAGTATTAAAACGAATTAAGCGATAATGAAGTGTCGCAGGCATGCGAAATGTGTGGCCGAGAATCATATATAAGGCTCACGGATGAAGAGTTAGGGGCTTTTAAAGACTATCTAATGGGAGGATTATTGATCCAAGAATGTCTGCCCACCCTCAATAAATGCGAGCGCGAGTTCTTAAAGAGTGGATATTGCATAAAATGCCAAGAGTTATTGTTCGGTAACGGATACACGAAAAGGTTTATATCGGAAAAATATTCCCCTTTCTCATCACGCAATAATTTTCAAATTGCATGTTATAATTTCGTAAAGAATGACACTGGCGTCACTATGGATAATAAGTAAATGAAAAGCGACCTAACTGGTAAATAATTGGGGGGGCTCGCATTACTGCAATACATAGAAGGCTACACGTTTAAAAGAAGCGCGCCGTGAGTGTGATTATGAAAATGGAATAGACATAATTACACTTAGTCTTTAAAAAAATCACGCAGTGTTATGAGATTGTGCGAGACTGGACGAAAGAAAAATCCTTCAAAAGATAAAAAAGAAAGGAGAAAACATGCCAAACGAAAGCTCAGAACAGCCTAACGGCGCTTACGTAGAGATAACCACACCAAAAGGATCACGAATACTCACCGGCGAGCCTGCGAATTACCCTACCGAATTAGCGGCCGCGATTAAACAATACGCTCAAGGCGACGAGAATATTAACGCTCTTTGGTTACAGCTAAAACAAACCGTCAAACCGGAAGATACATTGCCATCAGATCAGAGCTTCTTGCTTACCGTCGATTTAAACGGCAAGCCGGATGCGACATTTGAACGCATCGCTAATGCGGTAAAAACATATATCCCTTTCGGCATACCTCTCGATATGAGACCATACGATAGCTCGCAAAAGTTAAATGTAGCACCGCTATATGCTAAAAACATGTACATTGACCGAGCTACCGCGGGTGTCAGAAATCCAGCGTTGTCTGATTTTATTAAACTTTATTACGCGATAAACCCCAATGCTGACACAGAAGAATTCGCAAACGTGCTTAGGGCTAATAGAACAACATTCGCCGATCCAGTCCTGTCATCATTCGTAGGTCAATCCAATATCGATAACATCCACGAGCACCCCGAGATTACAGCAAAAAACGTTAAGAGGCTTATTCTGTCAAGAATCAACCAGGAGATTGCATTAAATGCACATTTAATTACGACCGTTCACATGCTAAATGAGTCCGACGGGCGTCCAGTCGAGTCGTACGAAATACAACGTTCGGATAACGGGGCTTTATTATTGCTAACTTTTACAGATTTGGGCGAGTTCCGAAAAGCGAGCAACCTGCCCCACGGGACGAATACTCGCATTATTTCCACAACTTTTGATGAATTTTTCAAAATAACATCTGGCGAGGTAGCTATGATCATTAATTTTGGGAACGAAAGAATAGAATTATCGCCAGAGCTGATAAAGAAAATGGGAGCCACAAAAGAAACAAGAAACAGAAAAATCCAAAATAAAGAAACAGCGCGGACAATTATTAACGATATCCCTAATCCACCATCGGAGCTATTCAAACTAGGCGAATTTATAGCAACGAGCATTAGTGAGATAAGAGCAATCTGGGCTAAGCTCAAATACGATATTGACGTTGATTATAAAAATATTAAAAATAGTTATTTATTAATTATCGAGCACGATGGAGAATTTAGCGATATAACGGAGCGTCTCAATTCCGTCCTAATGCAGCTCACCTCTGGAGGATTATCCATCGAAGCGGTTTCATATCTTAACGATCTAGGACGTCGATATATTAAGGGACAGCCGATTTACTCCGACGACAGAAGCAAGTTCGTTAAGCTTGGTCGAGTCGTCGAAGAATATAAAAAAATGACAGCCAAGGATTGTTACGATATTAGATGCGCCGAGGGGGAGCCATCCATCCTAGACGACAAATTCGGCGGTCAGCCGTATTTGCCCATAGGTGAACATTACCCTACGGACGAAGACGGCGCGCCGTTACCGCTGCTCTTTCAGATTAATTTAGAGAATGTAGACTTACCTAACTGGCCAAAAAACGGCATTTTAGAAATATTCGTAGATACAGCAGGTGGCTACCCGTGCAAATATGCCGTCAAGCTGTTCCCATCTGGAAAAGAATACCAAACAGTTTTTCCAGAAATTGACACAAGCGAACAGATAGCAACGGTTGGGCAAAAAATAACAATAGAAAAGACAACTTGCTATATGTCAACGAGTGATTTTCGCTTTAATGACGTAATCATGGAAGTATTTAGAAAAGTCTATGGTCATGTTTTTAGCCATATTCAGGATATTACAGACTTCCTAGAAGGTAGTGAGACTTGGCTAGACTCTCTAAACGATTTGACAGCTAGCAACCCTTGCGCAATGCTTGGTGGCTACCAGGATTTTGCACAAAATGATCCACGAGAGGAGGATGCGGAATTGGCTACCAAAACAGAATCACTACTAAAGCTTGAATCTGCAGAAGAATATGGTATGTCCGAGATTGGCGATGCAGGCGTATTATTTACATTTATCTCGACCAACGATTTACGTAATGGTAAGTTCGAAAATGCCGTAGTTGACTACGACAGTTGCTAACATTTCAAATAATTTTCTTCTAGCTCAATGCCGAGAATCAAAAATAATAGTAACCGCAATGACGAACATGGTTGCGGTAATAATTAGATATCTATTGATCCGATAGTAGCTTCATATCTACATACAAGAAATTGTACTAGCGATTATTGTGCGACAACGCTTAGCCTGCTCTTTCTGTGGTACGCCCGGAGGGACATAAACAATGCGCCGTCGTCGCAAGCGACCGGGCATTGGACGAACCCGGGCTCTCGTCCCTCACGGAGACCAGCGAAAAAGCAGGGGCAAGCCCTGCTCTATCGCTGGTACACCCGACAGGAGTCGAACCTGCGACACCTGGTACCGGAAACCAGTGCTCTTCCACTGAGCTACGGGTGCACTGGGTATATTTTAGCACGTTAGGTCAGAGTATTCGGCGGATCACAACTGGTAGCCTCCTCTGTCAATTGCTATGGAATTTTATGCATCTGATGGTATAATATATCCATATGAAGATGCGCGAAAATGTACCTATATCAGAATTGACCACGATGAGGCTCGGGGGTGTTGCGAGATACGTTATCGAGATCGAAGAAGACAAAGACTTGGCCGAGGCTTACCGTTTTGCGTCAGACAAGAATCTGCCGACTTATATCCTCGGCAGCGGTAGCAACGTAATTGGGCGCGACGGTGGCTTCGAGGGTGTTATTTTCGTGAATAAACTACATGGGATTTACGTAATAGATAGTGACCCAGATAGAATCCGGCTTTGCGCCAAAAGTGGCGATTTGCTTGATGATTTAGTAGATTACAGCGTCAAGCTATGGAATGGCGAGAGTTATGGCTATTCTGGCATCGAGGCGCTATCGAAGATTCCGGGCACCGTTGGTGCTGCTCCAGTACAGAATGTGGGGGCATACGGACAAGAAATCAAACAGACTTTACACTCAGTTTGCGTATACGACTGCCGGGATAATTGCTTTAAACACATGATGGCGGACGAATTGGACTTGGGCTACCGGCATAGTATTTTTAATTCAGGCGACGGCGTTGGGCGCTACTTCATCACTAGCGTAACGGTAGAGTTGCATAAGAATTGGCTAAAACCGCCCTTCTATACTTCCCTGCAAGCATATTTTGACGAGCGCGGCATAAAAGAGTTCACTCCACAAATTGTGCGCGACGCAGTAGCCGAAATCCGCGCCGGAAAACTGCCAGACCCGAAAGATTTCGCATCAGCAGGTTCATTCTTTAAAAATATTTATTTAGACAAAAAACAGACCAAAGAAGCCCAGACAAAAGGCATTCCGGTTTGGGACGGAGGAAAAGTGCCGAGCGGTTGGCTTATTGAAAATGCAGGGCTAAAAGGCAAGGAGTTCTTTGGGATGCGCGTTTCCGACAAAGCCGCATTGATTCTAATTAACGAAAGTGCAAAAAGCTACGCAGACCTCGCAAAGGCACGCCAAGCGGTGATTGATGCCGTGTATGATAAGTTTGGCTATACGCTCGAGCAAGAGCCGATGGAATTGGGGGATGAATGAAAGAATTAAACGGCAGTGAATTGGCGGGGTATATTAAGGGGCGACAGGCACATACTGTAAAAGCCTTACGAAGTCGCAAGAAATTCCCAAAGCTAGCAGTCTTCTATGACAACGACTCGCCAGTGATTCGGAAATATATGGATTTAAAAAAAGCTTACGGCACGGATATCGGCGTGGCGGTAGATATTATCAAAATCACACCAGACGACGCCGAAACGAGGTTGCGCACCGCGGCAGAAGATGCAGCCGTTTCTGGAATTATCGTGCAATTGCCGCTGAAGTTTTGCGACATGGAGATTCTAAACCTAATACCGCTCAAAAAAGACGTGGACGGCCTGCGTGGCGAATCGGACACTGCTACTGCGATGGCAATCCACTGGCTCTTGAGCGGTTATGGTGTTGAGCTACAGGAGAAAAAGCTCGCTATAGTTGGTCGCGGAAAGCTCGTAGGCGCACCACTTGAAAGGATGTGGCGCGAGAGCGGCTACGACGTAACTGTCTTTAGGCGCGGGGATGATCTAAATCGGTTATCTGATTACGACGTAATCGTCACGGCAACTGGAGCGCCAGGATTAATCAAATCCGAAATGCTGAAATACGGGGCCGTCGTTGTAGATGCAGGCACCGCGTCGGAGGCCGGGGTCATAAAGGGCGATCTTGACGATGCGGCACGAGAGCGCGAAGACCTAACCTTGACGCCAAAGATTGGCGGCGTGGGCCCACTTACTGTGGCAATGCTCTTTGAGCGTGTACTTCAAGCAACCGAAAAATAGACCACAAAAATACTCCTCCGAATTGCTCGAAGGAGTATTTTTCTATAGTTTCCCGTCCATCTAAAGCTTCTGGGAAAGCTCTATACTAGGCGGTCAACTTATTTTTTGCGGCTATTAATATAGTAACCGGCAGCGGTAGTCATGGCAGCGAGGCCAATGATGCCACTTAGGACTTCACTTGCACCAGTGTTTGGAAGTTCTGGCGCTGGTGGAGTTTCTTTACATGTTTTACCCTTTACAGTAACTTTGGCAGTGTCGGACTTTTCCGTCTTGGCATCGTTATTGTATTTGCCCTTAACAGTGTTCGTTAAGGTAGAGTCGTTACAATTATCTTTCAATGATGCGTTTACTATAGCGTAGAAGTAAATCGTAGCTTCAGTACCCTTCGCATAATCGCCAATATTGATACCGTTTGCAGAAATGATACCATCTGCAAGGGTCTTGCCATTGGTGTTTGCGGAGTTGTAAAGGACAGTGCTGCCCTTGACATAGGTCATATGAGCTGGAAGGATATCGCGAATTACGACATTCTTTAGAGTTCTGTCGCCGACATTCTTGAATTGAATGCGATAGCGAACTTTGTCGCCAGCTTTAACAGCGATGTTCTCGCTCCAGCTATTGCCACCGTTTAGCTGAACCATCTTGTTGATAGTAAAGCCTTCGTTACATTCTTCGGCGTTAACCGTTACGATAGCCGTATCAGTCTTTGCAGTTTTATCGTCATTGTTGTAAGTACCTTTAACGACGTTAGTAAGAGTAACATCCGTACAATCGGCGCCTACGCCAATATTGACCTTAGCATCGAAGTAGATATATACGGTTTTACCGGCTGCAACATTGCCAATATTGATACCTTTGTCGGAGATGATTCCGTCGGCAACAGGAGTGCTACCAACCTTGGTACTACCAGCGACATAGGTCATCTTTGCTGGAAGAGTATCTTTGATTACGACATTCTTTAATTCGTTATCACCCATGTTATTGAAAGCGATGCGATAGTGAGCGGTCTCACCGGCCTTGAGGGTTACGCTTTCGACGTAATTGCCTCGAGAATCTAGAACTTTCTTATCAATAGTGAAGCCGTCTTTGCAAATCTTACCTTCAACCGTAACTACGGCAGTGTCGGTCTTTGCAGTTTTATCGTCATTATTGTAAGTACCTTTAGCAGTGTTGGTAAGAGTTGTAGTTTCACACTTGTCGCCAAGAGTCTTTGCAACGACTGCGTCGAAGTAGACATATACCGTTTTGCCAGCGGCGACGTCACCGATTTTGAGGCCATTGGCCGAAACGATGCCATCAGCAGCGGCAGTATTATCGATTTTTGTGCTACCCGCAACATAAGATGTGTTAGCAGGAAGCGTATCTTTGATAACGACGTTCTTTAGAGTAGTACCGCCAGTGTTCTTGAAAGCGATGCGATAGTGAGCAGTCTCACCGGCCTTGAGGGTAGTATTTTCAACATACTGGCCATCGGCCGCGCGCTTAACTTTCTTATCGATAGTAAAGCCTTCATTACAAACTTTGCCTTCGACGAGGACGTCGGCGGAGTCTTCCCTGGTGCCAGTACTTTTACCAGCAGAGGTTTGCGCAATATTGCGAAGTGTGGAGTTGCCACACTTATCGCTTACGGATTGATCAACCGTCGCATTAAGATATATATATGCATCACCGCCTGCAGCGTAATTCCCGATGTCGATACCGCCATCAGTAATAATATTGTCACTAACAGTAACACCTTTTGGATTGAATGTATTAATTACCGTCGTGGAGCCCTTTACGTAGGTTAGGCCTTTTGGAAGAAGGTCGCGAACGGCTACATCTTCCAAACGGACGTTGCCAGAGTTCGTAACATGAATACGATAACGAACGGTGTCGCCGCTTTTAGCCTTGACTTGCTCGCTCCAAGTATCAGTACCTAGCATTTTAACCTCTTTGGTAATCTTGAGACCTGGCTTGCTAGCAAATTGGGCTTTAACGCGGAAGGTTAAATAACCGGCGTATTGGAAACAGCCAGGAATATTGCCATCCATCTTGTCGTAACCTAGAGCGGCACCTCTATTAGAGGTTAAGTCGTTCCAATTAATTGCGAAACCGCCATTCTTTTCTGGCTTAACGTTGTTAAAATATTTTGCACTTCCATCAACGTAAGCGAGATTGAACTCTTCGCCATTCGCGGATTCTAAATAAGTTTCATCCCAGTATTCAGTAGGGTTAGCATTGGATGAGTTGAGCTGACCCGTAATTTTTATCTTTTTACCAGTTGTTGTTGGTACGCTGAAATAAGCCTTCACATCGTGAGCGACTAGCTTGAGATTAGCTGCAGCGTTATTGTGTACATACATACGAATAACGTATTCTTTGCCATTCTCAACCTTAGTTTCATCCGTCCAATGATTCTTTGTTGGATCCCCCGTATATGGCGACGAGCTTACAAAGTAGAGCTCATTACCATGAACCGTGTTATCCGTGATTGAGTTAAATGTGACATATGGCGCTGGGTTCTTGAGCGTAAAAGTGGCACGCCCACCAGGACCCCAAGCAAAAGTCACAAGTGCGCCAGCGGCGGCTACTGCAGCAACGGCTGCAAGGCCTAGGCCGGCTTTAGTGAATTTCTTCATATAATTAGATTCCTTTCTTGAATTAAATATCCAGAGTGGAAAAAGTTCTTTT
>CAMJLE010000024.1 GCA_946406665.1 uncultured Candidatus Saccharibacteria bacterium
ACGAAACTATAATCATGTTTCGATCGGGATCATAAATGCCGAACTCAACTTTGCCATAGTCCGTTTCGGCGTAGTCCATAAATAGCTCGGCGCCGCTATTCTTTAGCGAATCATATAGAGCTTTTATCTCATCGACTTCGCTATATTCAAATCTTAAGAGGTCACTAATGTTCGTTTACGCCAGGTAATCATCCATCTCGTTTTTCGCTTCATTGCAATCCTCTAGCATCAAGACTAGTCTTCCCTTGTCTAGCTCCTGGATGCCGCTATATTTAATATGCCCATCTAGGCCCGATGATACTTCGCAATAGATTTCTTCCACCGAATCGTCCTCGCATAGCCGACTAATTTACCCAATATCGGCCGTGTCGCCGAGTTCGAGGTCGATTGCCCCGCCTATACCGATGAAATTCAGTTGCTTCATGCCCATTTTGTTAGTGCTCGTTCTTTAAATAGTCGAAAACAGCCGATTGGTCGCTAATAATAAGTGCGATGCGAGCGTCAATCTCGGCGTAAGCAATAGAGACGTCGCGCGTGAGGATAGCCTCTTTTTTGTATCGGTCAAAGAATTGCTTGAACTTCTCCGCTTCCTCCAGCCTGCGAACATAGTGGGCGGAATAGCGCGGGTATTCCGGGATAGTCTTGTCGCCTTCGTCTTCGTAAACCCAGTCCCAGTTTTGATACAACCAATCGAATGCCTCATTTCTAACGCGGTGGTTGCGCAATAATTGCAAAAAGAAGGAAAGCCGATCCTGCGCGCGGATAGTGCCGTCTTTTAGATGAACAAAAAGCCCAAGCACAGCATCGCGGTTTTCCGCCGAGGTAATGGTCCCCATAAGGTCGCGCTTAAGCGCGGAATCCGGCGTGGTTTTATATAGTTCAAAGTATTGGCCACATAGCCCACTGTCGAGTTTGACGAGCGCGGAGCCAACTGCCCAGCGCAAATCCGCATTAACTTCGCCGATATTTTTATTGCCGTACGCGTTTTTTACGGCTTTTCTGAAATCTACGTCATCGGAGTATAACATCATGCCCATAATGGTCGAGCGTAGCTCTATGTCGTCGTAGGTATCCTCTTTTTGCGGGATAATGCCTAGACGTTGATAATTCGGCAAAGCCAGGTCATAAACAAAGCGCTTAAACTTTGCCTCTTGGTCGGTCTCTGGGTCGAAGAACACTTTTAGATCGGAGATAATGGTGGCGATTAGATCCCAAACGCACGCATTTGTTTCGTTGGCGGCCGCTTTGACAAGTGGTAGCAACGAGGCGCTCGAAACATACTTGGTCTTGGCTAATAGTCGCCTATCAATCAGCAGGCGGAGTTTCTGTTCTTGGCTAAGCGTATCAAATCGCGACAGTTTGTCTTCGAGTTCCGCATCGCTAAGCTTAATAATATAGTGGCCAGACAAATCGTCGCTCTGATTCATGATAGGATAACGGGAGTTGTCGGTTTCGCCAGTCATAAGGAAGCGGCTCTGCGAATCACCGTTAAGCATTGGGAAACCAGATTGCTCAAGCCATGGCGTCATGAATGCGCGGACATCAAAGTCGGCGTGCGGCGTTAGAGCTTCCCAAAGATCATCCGAAATAGTGTTGCCGTATTTATGGGCCGCGAAGTAGTCCTTTAAGCCAGCGAAGAAGTTTGTCTCACCCATGGCGCGCATCAACATCAGTAGCAGGTGCGAGCCCTTACCGTAAACGATTGCCGAATCGAACAGGTTCGAGATGTCTTCGACGTCATTTACCTCTACCTTCACGGGCTGGACGCCAGGCAGACTGTCGCGTTGCAATGACTGCAGGACGGCAGTAAGGTAGAAATCCTCCCAGGCGTGTAGCTCCGGACGGATTTTGTCCGTAGAGTAAACCTCCATCATATTCGCGAATGATTCGTTCAACCATAGGTCATCCCACCACGCCATCGTAACAAGATCGCCAAACCACATATGCGACAGCTCGTGCGCTATGACAATCGCGACATATTGGCGCACATCTTGAGCTGATTTTTCATTACAAAGAAGGCATATTTCGCGAAAAGTTACGAGGCCCCAGTTTTCCATGGCACCGGATTCGAAATCAGGGAGCGCCAGTAGATCCATCTTTGGCAGCGGGAATGGCGTGTCGAAACAATCGTCATAAAAATCCAGGACGTCCGCCGCAAAGTCCCCAGCGTATTTTAGATCAGCGGCCTGCTGATGAAGCCCAGCGTAGGCAGTTATCTCGACGCCATGCTTAGACTTCGTAGAGTATTCGACGAAGTGGCCCAGCGCAAAAGCGACAAGATACGTAGACATTTTTGGCGTTTCTGCAAACTGAACAACCTTATTGCCGCTTTCCGTGCTTTCCGAGACGACTGGCATGTTAGATAGAATCGTATCAGTTTTGTCCGCAGAAGAGATGCGGATGGAGAAGGATGCCTTTGCGGCCGGCTCGTCTATACATGGGAAACACTGACGAGCATAGTGGGATTCAAACTGAGTGGCGACGATCCTCTCCTGAGTGCCGTCGACATCGTAGGTAGACAGATAGACGCCTTCCATATCGGGAGTGATAGGCGCAGTATATTCGACGATTATTTCATGGTTGCCCGGCGTGAGGTTTTTGATGAAAATCTCGCCATCAGCGTAACGAAAATCGGTCTTTGCGCCGTCGACTGTGAGTTTTTCGATATCGAGTTTCACGGCGTGGAGTTTGATGCTATTCGTTATAACGTTACCGCGAATAGTGGCGGTGGCGGTAATTTGAGTTTTTTCTCGATTAATGCGTAGGTCCAAATCGTAGTGCGACGGGACAAAATAGTCTAAATATCTCTCCATATATTTCAGTTTATCATCAAAAAGAGCCCCAGCGGGGGCTCTCTTCGTTTTATTTTAGTCTTCGTCTTCAATATCAAGATTTGCTTTTGGCTTTTCATCAAGGAAAGCTTGAGCACGATAGATCATTTGCGCAGTTTCATCGGTATAAATAATATAGATCGGCTTAGAATCCTTTGTTGAGATAAGCGCATGACGGCCAGTAAACTCTGGGGCCAAGTTCTTATCTTCGTCGAGCTGGAAGCCAAGATAGGCCATCTTCTGCGTTACGAAGCGGCGAATTTCATCAGAACGTTCACCGATTGTACCAGCGAAGACGAGTGCGTCGGCACCACCAAGCGTTGCGGCCATTTGTCCAACATAGCTCTGAATGCGATAAACATAAATGGAATGGGCTAGGCTAGCTCGCAAATCACCTTCGTCGCGAGCCTGAATAACCTCGCGCAGATCGTCAGATAATCCCGAAAGGCCAAGGAGGCCGCATTTCTTATTGAGGTAAAGCAAGAATTCTTCATCCGAGCTCATTTTCAAAGCTTTCTTGAGATTAAGTGCCGCGGCGGCGTCGATTGTACCTACACGAGTACTCATGGCGAGACCTTCGAGTGGCGTATAGCCCATAGAATTATCCATCGCTTTACCATTCAGGATTGCCGAAACGCTCGACCCAGAGCCAAGATGCATAACAACGAGCTTTTCTGGCAAAATACCTTGCTCTTTCATATAACGCGAAATATAAGCATAACTTAGGCCATGATAGCCATAGCGCTTGATTTCGTACTGATCGGCAAGCTCCGTATCAAAGCTGTAATATTTGTAAGTGTCCGGTTTATCCCAGTGGAAGGCAGAATCGGAAATGGCGATAATTTTGACACCCTTAAAACAATCGCGAATGCCACGAATTTCGTTTGCCGTAGTAGGAACGTGGACCGGATTGCGCTTTTCAGCCTCTTTTAGACGGCGCATATATTCCGCATCTACAACACGATCTTCTGTAAAGTAATCGCCTGGAGCCGCAACCCTTATTACGACCGCCTCCAGTTTATGCTGCCCGGTCACATAAGCTTCATCGCTGAGGATTTTTGGCAAAATTGTGATTGCGTCATTAAGATTCGTAATTTCTGGCTTGATTTTCTTTTTGCCGTCGTCGACGTCTTTAATCGTACAGACGACTTTCTTGCCTTCATATTCGAAATGAAATTGCGCCATTAATTCATCGCCGTCATAGAGGGCATATTTGCGGCTGGCGCTACCAGGGTTAGTAATAAGAATTAGCTTGCTCATGGGGGTATTATACCATCTCTTTAGCCCATAAGGAGACAGTTTGAGCGCAAGCTAAAATTCATCTACGCCAAATTGGCTAGCATATCGAGCATTATCAAGGATTAAATCTTGAAACTTACGCATATAACCGTAGCGACCGGAGCGCTCAAGGATACTTGCGGCAATGTCGTAACGGGAGCAGCGATTTCGGGCAAGCTCGTCAAGCGGAGTAGTGGTAGATCCTTGGTCTTCATAGCCGTGAATATCGAGGCGATATGGGCTCGCATAATGGGCAAAAATACCGAAAGCCATTTCTGGGTAGCCATGAAAATTCACTACAATTGGCCTGTCTGGCGTGAAGTAGTCATTAAAATCGTTCGGTTTTAACTTATTTTCAGTGGTGCCAATAGCACCGTACGACAGCGCCGCTACGCCGACAAAGCGAACACGAAGCTCTGGGACCTCCTTCTTAGCGATTTTAATCCCCTCGAGCGCCTCGGTGGTTGCAATATCGCCGATACCTGAAACGATAATCTCTGGATTATCATCGGAGGCAAACTGGAATATAGACGCGCCCCCATTCGTAAGCTGGAAACGGGCATGATTAATATCTATCCAACGCGGAGTTTCATTCTTATTGAATGTTGTGAGATTTACAACATCCTTAGAGCGAGTCATGAATTCCCAGGCCGCGGCCGCCGCGACATCATCGATTGGAAATAGGCAGTTCACTTCATTGCTAGGTTTAGCAAGTAGGCTAGAAATAAGCGCTGGGTTTTGATGAGTAAAGCCATTATGGTCTTGTCGCTGCCAGCATGACGTCGAAAGGATATTTAGCGCTCGATAACGTGGGCGCCACGAAATATCTTTGGCCTGCTCGATGAACTTTAGATGCTGATCAAGTTGGGAGGAGATAATCGGCAAAAACGATTCATACGAAGTCATACAGCCACGGCCGCCACTAAGTATATGTCCTGCCATCGTAGCAAACAGTACGTTTTCTGATAATAGCTCAATCACTCGTCCGTCTTTTGCTAAGTGAACATCCCACGGCTCGATTGCGCGCCCCCAAGCGCGATCGGAGGCTTCATAAACCTCGCTTAGGCGGTTAGAAGTCGTCTCG
This sequence comes from uncultured Candidatus Saccharibacteria bacterium, assembly GCA_946406665.1. Classification (GTDB taxonomy): domain Bacteria; phylum Patescibacteriota; class Saccharimonadia; order Saccharimonadales; family Saccharimonadaceae; genus UBA2834. The sequence goes on from CAMJLE010000024.1 coordinate 5,194, forward strand.
TCTGGCGAGAAGAAATAGAAATCTTCATGTTTTTCCATTTCCTCGCGTAGCCCTTCGCCAAAAGCCTTGGCTATAGAGCATTTTTCGGCCCCTGGTTTTTCAATGCTCTTTGGCAAATTTGTCATACAACTCCTTAAATTTATAAGACTCTAGCCATTCCTGAAGGATTCTTAGTTGCTTTTCGTCCGTTTTAGCCTCCGGCAATGGCACTTGGTGCGAGGCGCAATTGCCCTCGATTTTCTTGCCGTCTAGCTCTTTTGGCCCCGTGTAACCTTTTGGCGTTTTCATGATAATGAATGAGTTTGACTCTAAGTTGCCAAGAGCAATCTGGAACTCTTCCGCATTCGTGCCGTCAACTATAACTGGAGTAAAGCCAAAACCTCGGAAAAGATTAAGAAGCTCACGCTCGCTGCTGCGCCCATAAATAGTGGGGGCGGATATTTTGTATCCATTCAGATGCAGAATCGGCAAAACTCGACCATTTTTCTCAGACGCTAGCAGCTTATTTAAGTTGAGACTTCCAAGCGCCGTAGCTGTTTCGAGCTCGCCGTCGCCAATTAGTGCCACGACCGTCTTTTCTGGTCGACCGAGTGCCGCACCATATGCGGTGGCTAGTGAATATCCCAGTTCTCCACCTTCAGAGATAACACCTGGAGTGACAGGGCTTGCATGACTAGGAAAACCGTATGGCCACGAGAACTCCTTGCAAAGAAATTCTAAACCGTGCAGATTCGGCGTAGCCTCTGGGTAGTATTCGGCAAGGTCGCCATCATAAAACAAGTTTGCCTGAAGGGCTGGGAATCCGTGCCCAGGGCCAAGAATAAACTGCATGTCAGGAAAGCGCGCCTTAACATTAGCGTAGGCAATATTAATGCCAGGGCATGAACCCCAATGCCCGAGCAGACGCGGCTTAATGTCTGAAAAATTGAGTGGACGGTTGAGAAGAATATTATCCTGTAAGAATATCTGGGCAACTGATAAATAGTTGCAAAAACGAATTCTTTCTTCAATTTCGCGCACATTGACGCCCAACCCGTGGATATGCATATTATTATTTTACCACAAGCTGAATAGATTATTCGCCAACTTGATCGAGCAATTTCATGGTCGCACCGATTAACTCGGGCAATGTCTCAGCGTAATCTTCATAAATGCGGAATCCGGCCGCATATGGGTGCCCACCGCCGCCAAAGAAGCCAGCTAACTGATCGGCGATCGGTTTACTGGCACGAATCTTGCCAGTGAGTTTGCCGTCGGGATAAGTCTTAATCGAAACCGCAACATCGACGCCTTCTACCAGGCGCAATTCCTCAAGAATTAACACGTTCGGATTGTATTCATCGGAATACTTTTGAATATCTTCGAAAGGAATTAAAACAGTAGCAAGCCTGCCGTCTAAGTGATACTCCACGCGCTTGATTAGGTCCGCTTTATAATCAAGGATGCGTGCGGATTTTTTCATATAATCCCGCCGGCGCTCTTCCATGTCGGCAATTTTGGCCCCCAGGTCAACGAGCTCTGCTGCGGCGCGAAAATCTTCAGAAGAAGTAGACTGCGAGGTAAGACCAAGTGTATCTGATTCGATACCGTATAATAAATTCTCTGCACACTGAGCGCTAATAGTGATTTTTTGATCTTTAAGTATACGAAATAGCAATAGACAACAGCTTGAAGTCGTTTCGATTATCTCTTCGTGGTCGAAATCTAAGTCCGGAGCAGTTTCATGATGATCTATAACTAAAACAGGCTCAGTGCTTAGGCAATTCCGAATCGCCGCATCCTCTAGTAATTTAGACAGTAAGGTTGAACTTGCCGTGTCGACAATAATAAAAGCATCCGCCTTGTATGGAAATTCATTCTCTACCCTGCTCCAGCCTTCAAAATAGTGCATATATTTTGGAATATCGACCGGACAATAGAGAGTCACTTCCTTATCCGACAATGCCTCTTCTAGCGCCAACGCTGTACCTAACGAATCGCCATCTGGATTTTCGGCCTGAATCACGCAAATATGTTTTTTGTCTCGAACAAAATTTGAAAACTTATCGTACATCTTGTACTATTTTAGCACGGCAGCTAAAGCTCGTCGCCGTCTTCCGTTCTCGCATAAATTCCGAGCTCAGCGAATTGATAATTATAGACGTTTATTTCGTCATCTTTTGTTTTGACGACGAGGAGTTTGATTCCACTAGGCTTCTGTACTTTCTCGTCGCCTACGACAGAAAAAGTGTTGAGCTTAACAATAACCGCAAACGTCTGCGAAAGATCAAGTTTTTCGATTGCCATGCCAGCCGTACGGGCCGCCCGCTCTTTTGAAATGCTAAGTTTATCTAGCGCTTCTTGGCCATTATAGATTGCGGCGTTACCGGAGAAAGAATCACCTTTTTGGGCTCCACAATCGGACGACCATAAGAATAAGCCTTCTTTGTCGAGAACAATGCAGCTGCCCGTATTGCTGGCTGCTTCCCATCTACCCGCAATCGGATCAAAATCATGCTTAATAGGTTCAACCTCGTCGTCTTCCTTATCCTTCACGCTTTCATCTTTCGTCGTATTAGGACTCTGTTCGCTCGTATTGTGCGCCTTTTGGTAATCTTTCGCTACAACGACACTAAATATAGCCACAGCAACAATCAATATTGCAACCAAAAGAAGCATTATTATCG
>CAMJLE010000025.1 GCA_946406665.1 uncultured Candidatus Saccharibacteria bacterium
GCGACATAAAGCGGACGCGAGCTTTATCGAAGTACAGCTCGATTTTGTCAGTTGCACCGCGGCGGTGTTTGGCAACAATTAGATCGGTGATATTCTGGCGTTCCGTGTCGGGATTGTAGTAGTCTTCGCGATAAAGGAACATGACGATGTCGGCGTCCTGCTCAATAGAACCAGATTCGCGTAGGTCTGAGAGCATCGGAATTTGCGGGCTACGCGTTTCTACGGTACGAGAAAGCTGCGACAATGCAATTACGGGCACGTTGAGCTCGCGGGCAATCAACTTGAGGCCGCGGGAGATTTCGGAGATTTCCTGGACGCGGTTATCCATGGAGCGTTTCGACGAGCCCGACATAAGCTGGAGGTAGTCGACTACGATTAAGCCAATTTCGTGGTCGTGAGCGGCGCGGCGAGCTTTGGTACGCATCTCCATGACAGTTAGGCCTGGAGTGTCGTCGATGTAAATTGGTAATTCGGAAAGCTCGGCCATGGCCTCAGAGATTTGTGAGAAATCGTCTCCAGAGAAGTTGCCGGTTTCTAGCTTGAACGATTCGATGCCGGACGCGTCGGAAAGCATACGATTAATGAGCTGTTGCTTGCCCATCTCTAGCGAGAATAGTAATACGGCTTTATTATTGATGCGCGCGACATTGCTGGCGAAGTTTAATGCTAAGGCGGTTTTACCCATGGCTGGGCGGGCGGCTAGAATAATAAGGTCGGACTTATGGAAGCCGGCTGTTAGACGGTCGAGGTCTGGATAGCCGGTTTTATAGCCGGCAATACTACCCTTATTTTCGTTGAGGGTTTCGAGCAGATCGAATGTTTCGGAGAGCAAATCGGAGATCGAGACGAGATCGTTGTGGACGTTTTGCTCGGACACCTCAAAGAGAGCGCGTTCGGCTTCGCCGAGTAGTTCGAGGGTTTCGGAGTCTTCGTTGTAGGCGTCTTCCGTGATACTGGCGGCGGCCGAAATGAGGCGACGTCGGACTGCGGCTTTATTGACAATTTCCGCATAAGCTTTAGCATGTGCGGCTGTAGGTACGAAGCTAGCTAATTCGGATAGATAGGCGGAGCCGCCGGCTTTCTCGGTGAGTTTTTTCTTTTTTAGTTCGTCGCGAACTGTGAGAAGGTCGACTGGTTGGTGGCGTTCGTAAAGATTCCACATGGCGCTAAAAATATGCTGGTGGCGTTCGTCGTAAAAATCCTGCGGTTTAACGATTTCTGTGATATCTGGCAACGATTCTTCGGAAATTAGAATTGCGCCAAGCAGAGATTTTTCGGCGTCAAGATTCTGTGGCGGAACTCGCTCTGCAGTGTTTTTTGTTTTATTCGTCGGCATCGAGTGTCACCTCCTCTCCCCCGCCCATTAGTTCGGCGATTGCGGCCATTTCGGAATCTTTAGTTAGCGTTTCCGGGCTAACCTCGATTGTGTAATTACCTTTTAATAGTTCAGAAATCATGGGGATTTTCTTATCGATTTGCATTTTATTAAACTTTTTCTTCGCATAGATAATTAGCTTTTCACCCTCAAATACATAGTCGGAATTACTGAGGTATTTGTAGATGCCTGGGATTTTGTCCTGCGCATATAACAGGATGCTATTCCATATCTCGGCGTCGTCGGCGCTTGGCTCAATGGCGACTGGCGTTGTGGTAGTTTCTGTTGCGGGTTTTGGCTCTGGCTCTGGCTCTAGTTTTGGCTCGGGCTTCGGCTCGGGTTTTGGCTCTGGTTCTGGTTCTGGCTCGGGTTTCGGCTTGAAGGATGGGGCCGTGGCGATAGTTGCGGCTTTTTGAACAATTGGCTTAGTCGGCATTGTCGGTGTCGGCTGAGCGAATGCTGTAGTTTGCGGTATTAATGCTAGAAGAAGCTTGGCCTCTGGGTACGCGGAGCGCGAGACGTCGAGAAGCTTGTCGAGTAAGGCGAGGTGGACTGGCTGAGGATTTGCGAGTATTTCGTTGATGAGATTCTCGGCGATAGTTTCTGGCTTAATGCTGGACTCGAGAAGATTTTTGAGCTGGTCGCGAATACGGGTGGGGTCGTTAGCGGCGTAACCATTGAGAATATTCGTAATGGCTTCTGCGTGCGGCAAGCCGAGAGCTTTGGTTATTAGATCGGCGTCTATTTTGCCGTCGCTAAGAGTGGAAATTTGATCAAGCAGACTGAGCGAATCGCGGTACGAGCCGCCGCCGCGCTTGACGACAATTCGCAAGGCGTCGTCGGTAATCTGGATGTTTTCTTCTTTGGAGATTTTTTTGAGATGCTCGAACATTGTGCTAGGGTCGGCTAGCTTGAAAGTGAAAGTTTGGCTGCGCGAAGTGATGGTAATCGGGACTTTGTATGCATCAGTAGTCGCCATGATAAACACGACATGCTCTGGCGGCTCTTCGAGGGTTTTTAGCAGAGCATTGAAAGCCGATTTCGAGAGCATATGAACTTCGTCGATAATATAGACTTTGTATTTGCCCTTCGTGGGGGCAATGATGGCTTTTTCGCGCAAATCTCGGATATTGTCGACGCCGGTATTACTGGCGGCATCTATCTCGATAATGTCGAGGTAATCGTCTTCGAGCTCGTATTTAAAGCCATTAATTTCGTGAGCGAGGATGCGCGCAACGGAGGTTTTACCAGTGCCACGTGGACCAACAAAAAGATATGCATGAGCCAATTTGCCATTCTTCAGTGAATTTTGAAGAATGTCGGTGATTTGTTCTTGCCCAACTACCTCGCTTAGCGTTTTAGGGCGATATCTACGGTACAACGCCTTCATTAGAGATATTTTAGCACACTTTATCAGTAGATAAGTAGAGCGCTATTGAAAAATAAGCATAAGTGTGATATAATATACTTATGGTTCTTCGCTTCCGTAATAGGAGGCGTTTTTTGATAGAGATGTGATATGATAGTTCTAATGGTTAAAGCAAAAACGATTAAAAAACGTAATCAGGCATTAAATATTGCAGTTATTATAATCGACACAATTGTATTAGTGCGGACGATTTTTCATTTCGCGATGGCTCTGACTGGCAATTGGGACGACATTAATATTGCTACAATTATGGTGTTGGTCTCGTTGGGTATAGTCGCATTGTTTTTGGCTCTCGTGAATAATGTTTTGTATAAGGGGCATCCGAGCTATGTGCTAGCTTCAGTAATCGCGCTAGGATTGGCGGCAATGTTGTTTGTTTTTATAATATTCAATTTCTCCTTAACAGCTTTGGCGTCTGCGTAAAAAACTTCCAGCTTGGCACTGGAAGTATTTTTTTGATTGCTATATTTATAGGCTTGCTTCAACGGCTGCCCAGGTGGCGTCGTCGTTGTCGGCAGGAATGACGACCGTAACCTGATCTCCAACCTTCAGGCGGAAGTAAGTGACGGATGCGTAGAGAATCTTGTATTCTTTGCCATTAATTTCGACGAAATATTGATCGTCGTGGCTAGTGAGAGTGCCGATGACGGTTTTGCGCTCCACTGGGCCGATTTGTTTGTACATAAATTTGCCACTTTCGCCAATAGTGAGCTTGAGGATATCGCCTTCGACAAGCTTGGACTTTGATGCATAGTTGGCTGGTACGGGATAGTTTTTGCCGTCTGGACCAATCATGATTTGGCCATCGAATACGCCTTCAATTACCTTGCCTTCTGGACTCTCGGAAATCGTGCTGGCTGGAGCTGTAATAATATCGCCATCGCCAAGCATCGAAGTTAATAATTCTTTTGCTGCTGATAAATTAGTCTCTGCTTCCGTGAGGAGACTGCGCAGTCTTTTTATTTGTTTTTCTGATATTTCAGACATACCTCGCATCCTGCCTGTATTAGTTTAATTAATTCTATGATATATTTTTGGCCCTTGCTTGTCAATGAATAGTTTATATAAAAGATAGGGGCTTTTCCACACATTTAACAGGGGTAGCTGTGAAAGTGTTGTATTTTTAACCATTGACTTTTTATGCGCGCTTTATTTATTCGTGTATAACGCCAGACGCATGGCAGCATAATCGCCCAAGAAGAACATGACGATATTTATGGATATAGCTATGATGCTCATTGCGGTAGCGCCGAGGCCGAATAGGTTTGGCGCTATGATACTTGGTAATAATATGAATGACATCATGACAATAAAGACGGTCGTGTTGAGGATTGTGTTGGTGACCGAAACGGATACGTTATATCTATTGATGACTTGATAGTGTATAGATGCGCCAATAGCGGATCCGGCGATATATCCGATAAGCGAGCCTGTTAAAGGTATTCTTGAAAACAAAGCTATAAATAGTAATCGCAATATAAATCCTGGAATAGTAGTCGCTAAAGTAAACTTTGCTTGTTGATCTGATGGAATAGTACGATTTTTGCATTTGTTGGCTTGACCGATAAGTACGATGGTTGAGGCGATAATTGCGGCTATGCCGACGATATAGAGGATAGGCAAGATGATGCCTTTTGGTTGGCCGAAGAACGCGCCTGCAATAATGACGATTCCTGGAATTTGCATCAAGAGTGATACGGATATTGCTTTGCTTAGGTCGGTATCATAGGTCGATTCTATTTTTGCGCGTTCTGAGGCCTTGCGGCCGTTATCGGTGCGTCGGCGCCAGAGCTCGTCTTCGATATCGGATTGGAGCGGCTTGGCGTCTGGGTATAGTTTGCTGAGGTTGTTCTTTGCGGTTTCTTCAGCAAGTTCTTCTCGTGACTCTTCTTCGTCGAGCGTTTGCGGTTGTTTCAATTTTTCTTCAATTTCGTCCTGGCGCTTTTTTCTGGATTTTTCGTCTTGTTCCTTCCGCTCTTTTTCGCGCTCGGCGCGCTCGGCACGTTCTTTCGCTTCGCGTTCTTTCATTTCCTGCGCGAATTTACTGTCTATTTCGAATTTTGGTTGACTCGCTTCATTTTTCTCGCCAATTATATTTTGGGTATCTATTCTCTGTTCGATGGCAGGCGTATCGCCATTTTCGGCAAAGTCATACATGCTTTTAGAGGTAGCCATAGCGGCCGGACGGCGCTCGTCAATTTTTTGCGCCTCGGTCTTCTCCTCTATCTCTTGCGGTTCGTCGCCAGATAGAAAACCAGTTTTGTGGGACATATTGCTTATAGTTTAGCACACATGAAAAAGCCGGGGCCTCGCCCCGGCTCGAGTCTCAATGTTCGTGAACGGTTAAAGTCGCCCATGTCGCCATCATTACAAAGATGAGTGCGGCTACGGTGGGCCCGATGATTGCTGCTAGATGTAACCTCATCACGATTGATAAGGCAACGTCAATAATCGCCCTTAGGATTCCTACAGCGGCGATTCCGATGCAGGCATAGCGGAAATTCGCGCGCTCCCGATATCTGCTGACCTTGAGTTCTGTGCTTGCTGTCGAAAGTAGTACCGACGCAACAAAGGTTAGCCCAGTACTTAGCAGATAATACGTTACTCCGCTATCGGTGCTGAGCCAGACGTTAATATCGCTGGTGGCGATCCACATCAGCGCAAATATAGCTGCGCAAATGAGCATGCAGCGATTCTTGGCCATCTGGGCTCTTTGCATACTCTCCTTTATCCGCCTCGATACGTTGGCATTTTCGATTGCTGTTTCGCGTATCGCCCGAACGTAATCGTACGAAAAGTACGCTGCGATAGCGAACATGGCAAATGTTACACCTGCGGCGAAAATGAGCTTAATTTGTCCTTCCGCGACGCTTATCTTGACGTCTGCGGCGGCTCTGGCGCAGAGGGCAACAAGCACGGCAAGTCGATAATTCCATTTTTGCGTTGGTCGACATGAAATACCGAATGCCAGTGCAGTAATTGCAAGCACTGTGTAGTACAGTGCCCCGATCGCAATATGCTCCGACCACACATTCAGTTCATTGGCATTAAACCATGCCAGTGTCGTTAGCGTGGCAGTTAGCGCAGTCGCAATTGCCTTGACGATCAGTGCATTTGTTTCGAATTTTTTAAGAGCTTCCATTTTTCCTCCCCCTATGGATGATTCGATTTACCTAAAAGTGACTCGTTTGTTAATTATACCATTTGATGGCCGTCTAGTCAAGTGTGGTGCGATGCAGGAACAAAAAGCGACCGCATGAGCGATCGCTTTTCGATAACATTCTGGCTAATTTAATAGAACTTAAGCGAGTTCGACAGTTGCGCCGGCGTCTTCGAGAGCTTTCTTCATAGCCTCGGCTTCGTCCTTTGCAACTTTTTCTTTTACAGTGGCAGGAGCGCCATCGACGATAGCCTTAGCTTCGCCAAGACCAAGACCGGTAGCTTCCTTAACAGCTTTGATAACTGCAATCTTTTGTGCGCCAGCGTCTTTAAGAACGACATCGTATTCGCTCTTCTCTTCAGCGGCAGCGGCACCAGCATCAGCAGGACCAGCAGCTACAGCGACAGCGGCAGCAGCAGGCTCAATGCCATATTCATCCTTAAGGATGGTTTTTAGCTCGTTAACTTCGAGGACGGTGAGCTTAACCAATTCCTCTGCTAGTTTTTTAACATCAGCAGCCATGTTAGACTCCTTTATTATTTATAGGTTGATAGTAAATTAATTGGTTGCTTTGTCGGCAATGCCGTCGAGCAAAGCGTGTAGATTGCCAGAAAGACCATTCGTGACGTCGTTGACTGGGCTGAGGAGCATATCCACAACCTGGCCAATGAGTTGGTCTTTGCTTGGAAGATCGGCAAGTGCTTTTACGTCTGCCTCGCCAAGCGCGGCACCTTCGCCACTAAATGCACCTTTAAGTTCGAGGGCGCCATGATCCTTTGCAAATTTTGCTAGAACCTGAGCTGGAGCGACTTCGTCGTCGTTGGAAACGGCGTAAAGTAGCTGACCTTCGAGTGCGCTAGTGTCGGTGTCTTTATAGACCGCGATATTGCCCATGGCAACACGGACAAGGCGGTTCTTGACGATTTTAATTTTGACATTATTCTCGCGAGCAGCTTTGCGAAGTTCTTGCATTTCCGCGACCGTAAGGCCTTGGTATTTTGCAAAAACAGTCATCTTAGCATCGCTGAGAAGCTCGTTTAAGTCGGCAACCAATTGTTGTTTCTTATCTTTGCTAATTGCCATAGATAGAAATCTCCTTTTGGTATTAGTTGGTAGCCAGAATGTTAATAATTCGTCACCAATATAAACACAAGAAATAAATCTCCTCGGCGGCATTATTAAACTCCTGTGAGTCGCCGCTGTCTTTGGTAACTGCGTGAGATTATACCAAATTGTGGCTGTTTTTGCAAGCTATGCGCTGCTGCCGTGCCATTGTCTCTAGACTATGTAGGGATGTCTGAAAAATTATGACAACTTCGTAAAATATTGA
>CAMJLE010000026.1 GCA_946406665.1 uncultured Candidatus Saccharibacteria bacterium
AGCATAATCATCGTAACAACCTGGGCCGTGAAGGCCTTAGTGGATGCTACGGATATTTCCGGCCCGGCATGCACATAGGTGCCGCCGTCGACTTCGCGAGCAATGGTCGATCCAACTACGTTAACAATGCCTAAGGTCTTAATGCCGCGTTTCTTAATTTCACGCAAACACGCAAGCGTATCGGCAGTTTCGCCAGATTGCGATACTATTAGAGCTACCGAACTCTTTGGCAAGTGGAAAGAGCGATAGCGATATTCAGATGCGATTACTACCTCGGTCGTTAAATCGGGAACGAGCTGCTCCATGTAATAGCTAGCAAGCAACCCAGCGTAGTACGCCGTTCCACAACCAACGATTACTATATGGTTAATATTGCGCATTTCCTCGGCGGTTAGATTAGGGCCGCCAAGGTGCATAGTTCCATTCTTTGGATCGATGCGACCAGACAAAGTGTTATGAAGAGTAGTTGCCTGATCCATGATTTCTTTAAGAAGAAAGTGATCATAGCCACCTTTTTGGATTTGTTCAACGTCGCCTTCGATGGTTTCTAGATTAGGATTAAGGTGCTTGAGGTTAAGATTAAATACCTCTGCGCCCTTTTCTGTGCAGACTGCAATTTCGCCGTCATTTAGATAGATAGCCTCGCGAGTATATCCAAGCAGTACAGATGCATCGGATGCAATAACGGTCTCGCCGTCACCGATACCGATTATTAATGGCGAGCCGAGACGAGCGACTATGATTGTGCCTGGCTCATTGGGCGAAAATACAGCAATACCATAAGTACCACGAACTCGCTTAACAGCCTTAGCGACAGCGTCTTTAAGAGATACGCCTTTTTCGTAGTTTTTATCAATAAGCGCCGCGAGCACCTCTGTGTCGGTGTCGGAAGCAAACTTATAACCAGAGAGCTCTTTTTTGAGCTCCTTATAGTTCTCGATAATACCGTTGTGCACAAGGTAAATATTACCCACATGGTGAGGATGAGCATTAGTTACCGTGACGCCGCCATGTGTGGCCCAGCGGGTGTGACCGATGCCAAGATGGCCTTCGTGCGGCTTTTTTAGTAGCACGTTCTCAAGCTCCGCAATCTTGCCTACTGAGCGTGCAATATGCGGATTATCCTCGCCATCTAAAGTGGCGATGCCGGCCGAATCGTACCCGCGATACTCGAGGCGCTTCAGCCCATTAATCAGCACATTCTGCGCTGTTCTATTTCCAACGTAGCCCACAATTCCACACATTTTGACCTCCAGTTTTTCTTGTGTTCAGTATATCTGGTAGTTGAATATCTGTCAAAAAGTAGTCGCCGCAAGAGGCGACTACTTTAAAGTAAGCTTAGCGACTGCTCACTAGCGGCGGCGCTTATTAATAAGGACAATTCCTCCGCCGAGCACACTGGCTGCTACGGCTCCAGCTATAGCCACCACGCTACCGTCGGCAGTGTTTGGGTTTTTCACCTTGCGATAACGATAGATAACTTCGTAATCTTTATCTGCCGTACCCTCTGCATTGTCTGGCGTTTCAACCAAGGTGTACTTCTCTGGAATATCGTCTGATTCTGTAGTGGTATAGTGGTCGCCGTGTGCATAATCCTGTGAAACCGGATTAGCAATCGGTTCCTCCGTGTCGTCATCGATATATCTAGTAACAACAGTATGATAAATAGCGGTTTCGACCGGATCGGATGTAAGAGTAATGTTCGTACCACCCTCTGGCGTATAAACGGTATTGGCAAGATTGCGGACGGGCGATATGGCTACATTGCTCTTTACTGTAGTCGGAACAGTAATAGTATAAGTATGGCCGTAGAAATCAAAAGTATTAGTATGTTTAGCGACAGCCTCAATATTTTGACCATTCACCGTAATCGTAAATTGAGAGGTGACATCGCCTTTTTCATTCGCGATCTTAATTCCGCTCGAAGCAGGAAGAGTAAGGTTTTCATCAAAGCTATCGGTGATTTTAAATGTGCTATAGCCTTTATTTTCCGGAATCTCATTAAAGTTGCTCCACAGCGAAGTAAACGCTACGATATCTGCTGGGCTGCTATAGTTCTCCGGTACTTCTTGGCGGATTCGATAGGTTACCGTCTCGCCGACCTTTGCTTTGGTTTTGTCGACCGCCTTAACCGGTTTCGGCATAACATAAGGGACAGCTGAACCGAAGATAAAACCGACACCGCAGCCTCGACCGCTATAGCGATAAGACCAAGAGCCGTCTAGATCCGTGGCCGTAGCCATAATTGAGTTTCCGTACCAAATGCCAGCAAAGTCCGTGCCGCCAGTGATATCTTTGACCGAAAAGCCATTTTGCTCCTTGGACATTTCGACTCCTGCGAAAGTCTTGCTAGTATTCATATAAATGGTTGTATTGCCAGACGTTGGGGCGATTCCCTCATTGCCGTGAAAATATCTATTCCCATCCTCAGAATAGTCATACCAACCATCAGATTTAATTATGTCATTCCCGTTACTGTCTTTATTGCGCTTCGTATTAGGAACATCGAAGTCCCACATAGCAGTGCTAATATTTTTGATACTAGTCGCTTTCGTGCAAGAATCGGTCGAGGCACTATATGTACCCTTCTCGCAGAATTCGACAGTAAAGATTGCGTCCGCGCGCTTAGTGCTAATCCAAGAAATGACAGGGTCGCCAGCATGGTTAGTCGCTACGCCTACCTCGTCGGCGGTAGGATGAGTATTTGCTCTTGAACCGCTAATAACTTTCGCGAACTTAATGCTTGCGTTTGCGACCGGCACGCCCTCGCCATCCACTTCGTTAGTCCAATAATGGACATCTGAAATCTTATATAGCACATCGAGTGAGTTTCCAGACGGGTCCGCGGCGGTGCTATTTTCAATTAGTGCCGTATATGTTTCCCCCGGAGCAATGCGCCCAGAGTTTAGGGAGTCCGTACTAGATGTAGTCGTTTTCTTGTTTAAACTTGACGCGTTGGAAGTGCCCACTTTGACGTTGGTGATTACTGTGTCGTCTGTATAGTAGATCTTTGAGTAGGAGTACTCACTATTAAGGATGTTTCTATTAAGTGCGTTGAAGCCCTTGTATGTTACGGCTGGGGCCGCACTCACATTTGCTGCGCTTATGATTGGCGTAACCACTAGAGCTGCGATAGCTGCCAAAAAAGCAGAAGTGTGGAGTTTTTTCATGTTTCAACCTTTTTGTTTTGACCTTTTGTGATTTCAGGGTATCACTGTTGCCGTTAAAAAAGCAAGTGTTTTTTGGACGACCGCCACGCCTCTTGACTTTTCGGCCTACGCTCTATATACTTAGATTACTTTCCCCTGTAGCTCAATGGTGGAGCAAGAAGCTGTTAACTTCGAGGTTGCCAGTTCGAGTCTGGCCGGGGGAGCCACAAAAATGGACGTAGGTCCTTTTTTTGTTGGCTTTTATCAGAGGAATATGTTATAATATGTTGCAGGTTTATTTTTTGTCATAGGAGGGAGGTGGCAATATGGCAAAAGTCGGAGAATCGTTCTTAGAGAGCAGAACAAAAGAGGAGTTAGGCGTAGCTACGCCAAAAAATCCCAATTTCCCGTGGAACGCAAAGGCGGCTCACTGGGAGCATATGGGAAATTATCCAGAGGCCTTAAGGTTTACGCCCGGCAAGAAGTCTTCTGGGAAATAATCCTGCAACACGGGCCGCTTTTACGCATAATAAAGCGCGTGCGGCCCATTTTTTATGTAATGATACGGATATTTCAGGCCACGGTAGTATGCTATAGTATGTCCAGAATTAAGCATAATTGTAATAGGTATGACAAAAAGAGCCAAAAGAACACAAAAACAAACTTCAAATACGAAAAATACCTTAATCCAGGTCGGTTTAGCGATATATTTTACAGCGTATTTTTTTGCGCATCATTTTCTCGGAGTCTATAGTGTCAGATGGATTTTATATATCGGATTTGTAGCGCTGTTTATTGTCGCACACAAAGACAAAACTAAGAAACGAGAAAAATTCGCGGAGGGATTCTGTTTTAATAAAGTATTCCTTGTCTATGTTATAGGCTGCATGATCGGCACTTATTATGAAGAAATTCTAACCTTCTGCCGCTCTGGAGAGTGGTTATCGAGACAAGGGATCATCTATGGGCCTTTTAATCCTGTTTACGGAGTCGGATTCTTAGCTTTTACGGTTTTACTCTGCCGAAACTTGAAGCGAAAATGGTGGCTAACCTACATTTATTCTTGCCTCATCGGCGGCGTAACGGAGATGGCTTCAAGTCTGATTGGGGAATTCGTTTTCAAGGCAAACGCTTGGGACTACTCGGATAAGTTCTTAAATATCATGGGGAGAACAACGATTCCGTATATGCTGTTTTGGGGCGCGGGAGGTTTAATATTTGTGAAGTTTGTTTACCCTGCCCTCTCGAAATTTGTAGAATTGCTTCCGAAGCGAATTGGAAATGCGATAATGCCATCTTTTATGATTTTCGTACTCATTAGCCATGTCGTTTCATATGTGGCGCTATTCCGTTACGGCACAAGAAGCGAGGGGCAGAAGGCTAGTAGCTCATTAGAAGTAGTGTTAGACGAGCATTTCAATGACGATTTTATGAAAAAATACTACGATAACCCAGTCCACGAAAAGATAGGCAATTAATTTAATCTCGGCCGGTTTGCCATTGACTCGCAAAAATGCTTGTGCTATTGTGAAGTTGTATTTAGGTCAAAATAAATAGGTCAAAACAAAAAAGAGAAAGGTCATTAATATGGTCAGAAAAAAGAAGTCGTTGCTTTTTACGGCATCGCTTGCGTCTGCCGGTTTGGTCGCCGGAGCGCTATTTGCGATGTCGCCAAAAACGCAAGCTGCGGAAGATATATATGGCGCTTCGGCAAATGATGCAACCATACAAAGCATTAGTAACAATACGGGCACGCCAGAATCGATAGTCAAGGATTCTTTCGATACGTATACATTGATTATTGGCACAACAGATGAAGGCGAGTTGAAAAATAACGCCGACATAGTCAGCTACGAAAAAGTTGCAGATGGTGTCTATATTGCGGTTTTTAGTGATTATGAATCAACTATCAAGAATTACCAGTACTTCAATGCAGATGGAAGAAACACAAAAGCGGAATTGAATATCCCACTAGAGATTATGGATGCAAAATCAGTTCCGACAGCACTATACACCGAAACGGGCATCCACGAATTTGACAAGTGCTTCAATATTGACAAGAATTCTTATACTTTTAATAACTTCACACTTACACCAGACCAGTGCCTTCCTTGGGGGTCGGAGTCAATGAAATTACTAGACTATGCAAAGGCTGTAAAGCCGTCAAAGACCGTAAAGGTCGCCGTGATTGACTCTGGCATACACGCCAACCATTATGCTTTTAGCCGCGCTAGAGAATTCTCGAAAGACCGCTTAGACATGTCGCTGGCCTACGATTATTACGATTCGGATAATAATCCCGATGACGGCAACAATGCCTACGATAGTGACGGCAAATATAGAATTACGCACGGCACATCGGTGGCGGGCCTAATTGCGGAGTCTACTCCTAGCAATGTAAAAATTGTGCCTATTCGCATAGCAAATGGCGCGCAATTAGACATGGCGCTAGTTTTACGCGCAGTCTCGAGCATCAAAGGAAAAGTAGATGTCATCAATCTGAGTCTCGGTTCTAAAACTAAATTTGCGCCTGGTAGCGCTGGTTATAATTTATACGATCAGGTTATGAAAGAAGCCAAAGCGGCGGGCTCAATTATAGTAGCAGCCGCAGGTAATAGTGGACAAAACTTCGTTAGCTGGCCAGCATCAAGCGCATATACGATTGCAGTCGGCGCTACGGACAATACTAATAAAATCGTAAGCTTTTCGCAGTATGGTGACCAAATCGACTTCGCGGCGCCAGGAGACGTGCTCTTGCTGCCGGCAGGAGATAACGATTCGTCAATGACGCTGGCTAGTGGCACGTCATTCTCAGCACCGCTAATTTCTGCGGCAGTTGCAAACTTGCTTTCCGAAAAACCAAACATGAATTACGACCAAGTTTACAACGAACTGAAACTGAACGCCGAAGACATTGGCGCCGCAGGCAAGGATGTGAAGTCTGGCTGGGGTAGCGTAAGCTTCCGTATTAATAAATTCGCAGATATAAATATTACTGCTTCGCCACAGAAGGCATGGTCGAAGGGCAGCGCTACGATTTCCGCAAAGGCTACTAGCTCCGCTTATAACGTTAATAAATATGCAATTTTGAGTGGGAACACTACTAGTGTCGCTCCGGCCTCATGGAAAACGATTAGTGCGCCAGCCAAGACTGTTGATATTGCCGAGAAGGTCAATAAAAACGGGACATACACTATCTGGTTTAAGAATGCGAATAACGAGATATCCGCAAAGACGGTTACGGTGAGCTCGATAGATAATAAGGCGCCATTTATTAGCACTGGTTTTGCAGTGACGGAGATATCCGAAGAAAGCGCAACGCTTTCGATTGGGGTTAAAGATACGGCGAGCGGACTTAGCAAAATAGTCTGGCATTATAAGGCTGCGGAAGATGAAAAATACACCGACGAGATTGAGATGCTTGACGGTGAAGGCGCTAGCCTGGCTGCCGTAACTACGAAAACATTTGCTTTGACCGATTTAGTAGCCGAAGAAACCTATATGGCATATGCGACCATATATGACGTAGCCGGCAATTCGAAAGATTCCGCAATTGCAACATTCAAGGCCACGTTTAATGGCGAGCCAGTATTCACGGAGGGCGACAAAGAAGAACCGGAAACACCAACAGTCACTCCAGCTAAACAGCCTGTAGGAGTAAAGACCGTACGCGTTGCCAACCCTAATACGTCCGATATGAACCTGCCAGCAATCGCAGGCATAGGTGGCACGCTACTTGCAGTTGCTCTATTCTTCTTCCGTGCTAAGCGTCGCTAAAGAACAATAGCTCAGAATAAACATCCACCGGCTTAGCCGGTGGTTTTTATATGGACGGGCAGTAGCCCTC
>CAMJLE010000027.1 GCA_946406665.1 uncultured Candidatus Saccharibacteria bacterium
ACTTCTGTCAACAACGCTCATGCTTACCAGAGATGATATAATTAGCTCATGAGCACTACAACCAAAGTCCAAATCGATACCAAAACCTTCATTCGCTTCTGGGTCGTCATTATCGGCTTCGTTGCTGCCGGATATCTCCTAGCCAAAGCTAGTGCCGGCCTCCTAATCATCGGTTGCGCACTCTTCTTCGCACTCGCTATTAAACCTTTAGTGAATCGCATAGCTAACTTATTCCCTGGCAAATCTCGCGGCATTCCCATTGCCCTCGCCTATCTCATTGTCGTCGGCTTCATTTGTTGCTTTGTCGCCATCGTCGTTCCAACCGTCATCTCCGAAACAGCGAAATTCGCCAGCAATCTGCCCAATATAATTGACGGCGCCACCAATAATCTCACCTTTATCGACGATCTTGGCAAATCGCTCCATATCGATAACTTTCGTGAGCAAACCATCAAAGCCATAGGCGATTTCTCGCAAAACTTTGTTAATCTCGATAATTTCGGCTCCACAATTACCAATTCCATTACCGCCGTCGGCAGCGGTATCGCCACTACCATCCTAACTCTCGTACTTGCCTTCTTCATGCTCACCGAAGGCCCAAAGATTTTCCAAGATTTCTGGTCAAACTACCCAAACAATGGCCCCACCAAGAAAGCAAAGCATATTATCGCACGCCTCTCTCAAACAATTTCCACCTATGTTTCTAGCGCCATCACCGTCGCCCTCATCAACGCATGCGCCACAATTGTCACCGTCTTTATTCTTAGCCTTATTTTCAAGCTAAACCCAGGCTTGGCACTGCCATTCGGACTCATTACGGGCGTATTCAGCCTCATCCCTATGTTCGGCTCGTTTATTGGTGGCTCTATCGTGGCGCTTCTCCTTGGTTTTAGCCAAATCGGCGCCGGCATAACCTTCCTTATTTACACCATCGTCTACCTTCAAGTCGAGTCCAACGCCATCTCGCCAAAAATCCAAGGAAAAGGCATGAATCTCCCCGCTCTCGTCGTCCTTTCCGCCGTCACTATTGGCGTCTACACTTTTGGGCTTATCGGCGCAATCGTCTCCATTCCAATTGCAGGATGCATTCGTGTCCTTATCGAAGAATATAGTAGCGACATAAAAGACGACGGCAAACTAAACGGCAGCGACATCAACGCCAAACCAGAAACGAAGCTAATCGCTAAATCATAAAAAATACCCCACTATAAGTGGGGTATTTTTGTGGTATTCTTATTTCTTCAGCTTATTCTCAAGCTCTACGCCACGCTTAAATACCACGGCCAAGACCAGCGCTGCAAAACCCATCGCAATTGTGCTCACCGAAACGTTAATGCTCACACTTTTTGCACCAGCCAACAATTCTATAATAATCGAAGCCACTACAGATACGCCAGCTAATATAAACGTCCATACGCCTATTTTCTGCAAAATATCCACATTCTCCATCGTAAACGGCGTCCTACCGTGTGACAAATTCTTAAAAAATCGATACACATAGCGCGCCAAAATCGAAGTCAGTACCAACAAAATCGTCGCAATTGCAATTGCGCCAAGCACTGCCGCTAGTTGCCTACTAGGCTCAAGCGCCAAAAAATTCGACACTTCTGGTATTTCCAAAACCGCCGCCGGAAACCCTTCCTCTTCCTTAATTGCCGTTATGGCATCGTTAATATTAATGTCTCGGCTCCCCACCCCCAACGCAATTCCGCAAATACCACAACAAATCGCTCCAATGATCAGCACTATTTCGCAAAATTTCGCGAGAATGCTCAAAACCTTGCAGGTCGTCTTACATCCATCGCCCTTCAATATTAACTGAACGCCCTCGGCGTCATATTTATTTTTTGGCATGTTCTCCTTTCGTAATTTAATTAATAAATTGCCAAATTGATCCATCCGCATTATCTAATAGAGCTATCCCCTCCTGAGCTATTTCATCGCGCAATGCGTCCGCCTTTGCAAAATCTTTTGCTTTTTTGGCCTCAAACCGTTCATCAATCTTCCCCTTAATCTCGTCTGATATATCTGGCGTAGATTCGCCAATATTTAGGCCAAGTAATTCATCCAAGAAATCCACAAAAGCATCGTCTGGCACGTTATTATTGATCGCCTTATCCAACTCCGCAAATGCCCCAGCGGAATTCAGGTTGTTATTTAACTGCTCCATCATTGAGATGCGCACATTAGCCAAATCAGTCGCCTTTTTCTGCCAACGCAAAGCCGCAAAATTCCGATAATTTAATAATCGCTGCTTTGCGGCGCCTAAATCGCTGAAAGCAAAATTACGCTCACTCTGAAAATGACCTTGCAATACCCACATCTTATAATCCATATAAGAATAGCCACGCTCAACTAAATCGCTAAAATAGTAGACATTCCCGAGCGACTTCGAAATCTTTTCGCCTTCTATCGTAATAAAATTGTTATGCAGCCAATAATTAGCCATTTTATGGCCATACGCCGCCTCAATCTCCGCTATCTCATTCGTATGATGTACCGGAATATGATCTATACCGCCACAATGAATGTCAATCGGCTCGCCCAACTTTTCGTGAATAATCGTCGCGCATTCTAGATGCCAACCAGGATACCCCATTCTACCACGATATTCCCACTGCATCGCATGATCTTCACCTTCGCGTATCCATTTCCAGACCGCAAAATCAGAAGCATTGCGCTTTTCCGAACTAAAATCAATCCTCGCTCCCGCCTTCAAATGATCTAAATCCAACCGCGCAAAATCTGCATAAGTCGGAAATTTTGATGTATCAAAGTATAGTCCATCAGTCGTATCATACAAAAAACCTTTCTTGTCTAATGCATCCACTAGCGCCATATCTTCATTAATAAAATCCGTCGCTCGGCAAATACTTGTTGGTTCTATCAAATTCAGTTTTTTAAAATTATCCAGAAAATCACCCATATACATCTCGGCAATTTCCCACACCGTCTTCCCCTCGCGCTTTGCCCCCTTCTCCATTTTGTCTTCACCGTCATCCGCATCTGACGCAAGGTGTCCCACATCTGTAATATTCAGGACTCGATCAACCTTCATGCCATTCGCACGCAAAGTCCGCACTAGCAAGTCCCAATATATGTAGGATGTAAAATTCCCAATGTGCGCATACCAATACACCGTCGGCCCACAAGTGTAGATTTTCGCACATTTCGCATTGATCGGCTTAAAATCTTCTACTTTTCTGCTGAGGGTATTATATAGTTTCATGCTCTAAGTATAGCATCCCCTGTTGTACTCTACTAACCCAGTATCATCATTAGGAAAAACAGCACGAAAATAATCACAATTATCGTCCATACTGTGCTAACGGCTTTCTTTTTTGCCTTAGCGTCCGCAATTGTAGCTTGCCCCACCGGCGTCTGATCCGCCGTCGAGCCAATCATTCGACCAATACCCAGATAGTTCGCCATCTTTTCACCCATCATCTTGGCGCCATTTTTGGCCAAAACGCCCTGAACCGAATTGCCATTTTCGCCCTGAATTCTCGAATTCGACAATCGCTTCCTATGCTCCTTCATCTCATCGGTCTTCTTCATATTCTTTGCTTCCGATTTCGTGTCCTTCTCATGCATATGTCGAGCACTCATATTGCGATAGCGATTCGTCTGCCACCAATAGAAGATAAAGCCCGGAGTAAAGCCTAGTATTCCCCAAAATGCCGGGTTATCATCATCTACATCCACGCCAATCCAAAACCTAAACCAGAACCAGCCTAACAAAATACCAAATACTTCGATTATCGCCGACACAATCATCAAACGCGTTTTATTAATCGGCACCGACCCCATCGTCTCGCCCGTCCGCGCATTTACTGCCACGTAATGCATCAACTGCTTATCTTGCTGGTAATAACTATATAGCCATACTGGTAAATATGCCGCTTTCCAACTCGTACCTTTTATTTCTAACGACTCACTTTCCCAACGCGCACCTCGATCATAGAATTCCATCGTTTGTCTCGCCTGATAGCGCGCTATATCTTTCGATTGCATCTCTACTGCCGGCTTCAGTACTTTTACGTCAGTGTCACGTTTTTCGCTTGCATAACCTCGCAGATAACTCGGGTTCCATTCAACGCAATTATTTGTGTCAAACGGCATAATAGAATTAATGACGTTATTCGTATTAACCTTCAAATCTTGTCGCAATTTATCCGACGACGATTCTATCGTTAAATCGTCAATCAATAAATCAAAATCTCGTGAAACACTATATGCATCTGCGTCATAGTATGTCCTTCTACTATTCCCGCTTCCAACCGTATAACGCCTAACTAAGTGTTCCGCTTCGCCAGAAAGCGACGCGTGCGCATTCACATCGACTATCATGTATGGCAAATACACACCCATCACATTCTCGGATGAAAATTCTTTTGTAAATACAGGGTGCGCGAAAAATTTACGCTTGTTTACAAATTCATCAATCTTTTCTTCTGCGTATTTCTTTTCCGTCTTAAATGGCAAAACCAAATCCGGCACTGCGCCATTCGGCATTTTTTCGTTTACGGATAAATTATGGCGACACCAGTGACAGCGCGCGCTCGTCACCTCGTCCGTATTTATAACCACCTCAGCACCACAGGCTGGACACTTCAGTGTCAAAATTACTTTCTCATCCGGAATGATATCACCCGCGCCTGCGCCGACTATGTCTCCCTTCAGACCTTCGACACCGCCATATTCATTGATTCTATTCCCCTTAAATTGCGAACGACAAAAGTTGCACTTCAGATTACCCGTCTTTGCATCTAGTGTCGTGTCCGTTGAGCCGCAATGGGGGCAGCGATTCATACCATTCTTTTTATTGTCTATTGCCATTTTTGCCGCTCCTTTCTAATAATCATAGCTATAATCAAATCCGCCAGAATCAGAACCAGAATCCCAACTAGAGCCCGAGTCCCAACTCGATCCCGAATCCCAACTAGAGTCTGAATCCCAACTACTACTCGACGAATGGCTTCCACTGCCACTCCCACCACCAGACATCATGGATAGTAATATTATGGCGATAAATATAATCCAGCCAATTACTTCAGACACCGAAGTCCTATGTTGCTTTCTCCTATACCTAACTGCCGCCGCGCTCATACCGCTGTTAGTATAATTTCTCCCCATCTGGAATCGCCCCCGTTCACTATCCAGCATTTCACTACGCCCCGTCGACAACGCACCAATCACACGGTCATCATTCTTCCCCACTACATTCGGATAATAAGCATGCGCCTGGGTCCGCACATAATCATCTGTACTCTCAAGATTCTTAATTTCCGCTCTCGTTTCGGTTTCATGATGGTGTCTATTATTCTGGTTCACTAAAATACTAGTCGACTCCGCTGGTCGCGCCTTATCCTTCTGGGTGAAGTAATAGATAATCGCCCAAAACGGCAAAACACTAACGCACCACATCAAGCTAAGCCCATATAGTATTTCCCAATCAAGAATACTAAATATTATCGTTGCAGCTATCGAAATCCCAATTCCCCAAGCCACCACAGCACCAGCGCTCTTTGGCTTTCGGATTATTTTTGTTTTATTTTTATCCGGCAAGCAGGCCGCCAGCTCACCCGTACGGCCATTTACTGCCACATAATAAATCCGCTTATCGCCGCCTTCTGGCCTTCTGTAGCTATACAACCATACTGGCAAATATGCCGCTTTCCACCGCGTTCCTTTTATCCCCAAATGTTCTTTATCCCAACGAATCCCACGATCATATTCGCTCGCCGTCTCGTTCTTTGCCCTATTTCGTGCAATATCTCCCGTTTGCAGAGCGACAATCTCTTTCAAATTATCGACATTTACGCTACGTTTTTCGCTTGCAAATCCCCTCAAATAATTCGCATCCCATGCTACTGCATTTTCCGTATCATACGGCAAAATCGCGTTAATAATATTATTCGAATTAACGAAGGTATCCTGATTTAATCTTTTAGCCGAGGATTCAACTGTTAAATCATCAACCAAAATATCAAACTCGCGCGACACGTCATATACAACTGCTCCCCTGCCATCGTCGGAGCGTTTCTCCGCCTGACCCCTCATTGTTAAATGGCCATTAACGTCCACGATCAAATATGGAAAATACACACCGCGCGTCTGTTCTGCCCTAAATTGCAATGCAAATTCATCGTCAATATTTACTTTATTCTCGTCGAGACAAGCCCTTATCTTTTTTTCAGCTTCCTCTTTGGTAATTTTAAATGGCAAAACTAAATCCGGCACCGCACCATTCGATATCTTTTCGTTTATCGAGAAGATATGCTTACACCAATGACATGACGCACTAGTGCTTTCTTCCGTATTAATTACAACCTCAGCTCCACAAGATGGGCAACAAAAAGTCTTTACGATATCCTCACCCGGAATAATATCGTCCGCACCTTCACCGCGCGTCTCACCTTTCATCCCCTCGACACCACCCAATGCATTATCGCTTTTTGCTTCGTATATAGTCTTGCAATAATTGCATTTTAGCTTCCCCTCTTTGGTGTCCAGGGATACATCGCTGGAGCCGCAATGCGGACAGC
>CAMJLE010000028.1 GCA_946406665.1 uncultured Candidatus Saccharibacteria bacterium
ATTGATATTGTCGTCAATGCAATCTTGATTGTCGGCGCAATCGTCCTAGCTATTGTACTTGCGACAAAGGGGCTTACGCCATTTCTGTTCAGCTAGACTAGACGTAGCAATCTCTAAAGATGCTCACTTACGCTATAATGAGGATATGAAAGTAATATTAGGATCCTGCGGTCTGTCCGTTGAGCCAATTATTAAGACTTGCGAAGAGCTAATTGGAAAAAGTCGCAAAGATGCCAATGTAGCTATTATTAACGAGGCAATTAAAGGTGAATTCGGCGACCATCGTTGGTTTGTGAACGAGTTGCGGCATTTGTCTGACACCATTGGTGGCAATATGGAATTTGTAGACATTCAGGCTCACCCGCTAGACTACGTAGAGCAACGTATTGCCGAGGCGGATTTTGTCTATTGTTTTGGCGGAAATACGGACTATTTAGCTAATACGTTTATTCATACTGGTTTCGATAAGATATTACCCAAAATTTTAGCCGAAAAGGTTTGGGTGGGGAGTTCTGCGGGCTCCTGCGTCTTATGTCATAAAGAGTCAGAAGAGATCCAAAAAACAGTTTACAAAGAAAAACGCGAAGCTGAACATTTTATGGATATAATTCCAATTATCTTTTTGCCGCATCTACATGGTTTTTATGAATTCGGCGAGCGGGAAGTGGAGAGCGCATCAAAGCTAACAGACTTACCAGTCTACGCTTTATCGGACGAAGCGGCTATTATTATAAATGGAAATGACCCCCTCAAAGTAATCGGTAAGGATTATATATTAGCTCAAAAAGGAAGAGTTCAAAAATAGTTCGAATAAAATGGCCAAAATAAAAGTTCGTACCGTACCAGATCCGATTCTTCGCCAAACAAGCCAACCAATCCCGATAACTGGAATAAAAACTGCAGAAACGCAGAAACTTGTCCGTGATATTAAAAATACCTTAGAAGGCGGCGAATATGGCGTAGGTATGAGTGCAATCCAGATTGGTAAGCCTTTGGCGATTGCCGTAGTTATGATTCGCCCTACGCCTACAAGACCAAACCTTGAGCCATTCAATAAAGTGTATTTCAATGCCGAAATTATAGAAACCGATGGCGAGAAAGTGCCAATGTGGGAGGGGTGCTGCAGCGTGCTAGGAAAGGATGGTAATCCAGTTTACGCGCAGGTCCCGCGCTACAAGAAAATCCGTGTTAGGTACCTAGACGAAGATGCGGTCACGCAAGAGGAATACGTAGATGGTTTTCTTGCCCACGTGCTACAACATGAAATTGATCATCAAAATGGCGTCTTGTTCACTGACCTAATCGACGAATCCGATATTGTCTCATGTGATGAATATAAGCGCATCATGAATCTGTCGAACTAATACGCTTATGTTGACCACGAATATGTCATAATAAAGGATAAGAGTAACTAAAAAGGATGACAACATGAAGCAAGATGCGACTACGGTAGTGCCAATTGTCGAAAAAGATAAGTCGAGCGATGCGAAAAAATGGATGATTATTGCGGCGGTTGCCTGCTTTGTGGCGATTTGCGGAATCGGATTCGGTATTTATGGCATGGTTCAGAGTTCGCAAAAAGATGCGCAGATTGCTGATTTGAAAAATAAAAATAACAAAAGTAATAGAAATACTACCCCTCTCGATCCGCACGAAGAAGAGGAGCAGGACGACAACGAGGAAGATCGTTCCAATAAGCCTGCTTCTAGTCAAGAATCCAAAGATAAAACCGATAACTCAAGTACGGATGCCCCTCTTGTCGCTAGCCGGTATTTAGAGATACCAGAATTGGGAATAAAGGTCAAATTACCAAACATCTCTAACGATATTACCTATAAAAAATACGTCTCAGAGCTCGGCAATGTCTTCTATGATATCTATAGCGATGGGAAGCCCACAAATCTCTCTGTTTTCCATGTACCAAAAACGGCTGGATCCGTGCCAGATACGACAATCTATTTCAGCACCGTTGGGGACAATACTTATGCGATAGCGCTAAAAAATAGAGAAACAGAATTGCAACCACCCGCGTCCACGCTTGCGGACTATTTCCGAAACGCCGACGAAGTATTCGTAAAGCTCTGAGAAACCTTGAAGAATTATCGCAGACAAAGACTTAATAGATATTCAGGAAGTGATGCTCATTTTTAACATTGATTTATTCTATAATAGAACTAATGTTTTGCACTAATTGTCACGAAGAAATAAAAGAGAGCACCGATCACTGTCCGGCGTGCGGTAGCGAGAAAATCGTCAATAATGGCGAAGCGTATGGCCTCAAATGGGATATTAATTCCACTAATCCAAATGTGCGGTCATTTTTAGCTCTATTTTTAACGCTCGCACTATTGGCTGTACTTGGTATTATTTGGTCCTTTCTGCCAGAAGGATATCAATACGGTGGTGGCTTTTTGCCCTTTTTGGCCGTGTGCGCAACGATACTAATTGGCGCCATTATCTACTATTCGATTCAACAAGCCAAATATATTAAACGTATACATGACTCCACTTGGCATGAGACTGAGGGAACGGTTATCGACTACCGCGAGGCGTCATTCATTACTAAAACCCATCATGAAATCATTGAATTTTCTGTAAAAGGGGAAAAATATCGTCATGTAGCAAAATACGGTGGCGACAAAGAAGGGGAAGGCAAGAAGCGTCGCATCGCATATGATCCGCATAATCCATTCGATAGTGAAATTGTCGGCAATCATCGCAACATTGAGATTATAGCCGTATGCGCATTCATGATCATTCTACTTGCGACTGTCGCCTTTGCGCTCATGAATAGCATGGTGATTAAATAGCTTGGCTAGATAAAGAGCGCGCAGTTCACGCCAGCTAATCAAAATCGCACCCTGCCGCCAACGTGGCAGGTTTTTGCGCCGTAGGGTCACTGGCTAGGCTGGTGGATGTTTATTTTTCCGAAAAAAATACCAAAGCATATGACGCCTGCGCAAATATTGCAAAGGCGCTGAGTTAATACGTTGGCATTGACAAAGATAAGCATATGTGGTATAACCCCCACGATTAGCCCGCAGGGGCTTGTAGAACCTTAGGAAAATGCGTTAGATTCTCCCGATGGGGTTTGTGACTCATCCCGCTTAGCTATTATTAGATAATCGGAATGAGTCGCAAAAAACCGCTCAAAGTTTTTTCGGCGGCAGTTCCGCCAGAAGGAGGAGTATGAAAGTTATTATGGTTCTTGTTGTTGCGTGTTTTATAGCACTTGCTGTGTGCTATTTGGCCGATGATTTCGGCGACTATGCCGCATGGAAACCTGGCTTCGTCCGGTACGTATCCCTGCTGATAGGGGACTACTGGGGAGAGATTGTCAGGGCAGTCACCCGAATCTCGATCTCCACGACCGATGGGGTGTTTCGTTTTTCTGACGCTCGCCCCCAGGGCTATTTCGAGGTAGGCCAAGACGTGGTTTTCATAAACTACGCCTATGGCGAAGTAATCTTCGAGAGCCTTCCGGAGATTGCCAAGGGGACCATGACGGCTATTAGCACCGACGCCGATGGCGACATCGTCGCCCTCGCGGTACCAGGGTCGGATGGGGATGTGCGGATTTATAGCTGCAGCAGTCTACTCATGCCCTCCAGGAGAGCCCTTCCAGCTCACATGGCAATAAAATCTTTCCCCGTTCAGAACCTTCTGTTTTAGTTGATCCTTATTGCGAAAATGAATTTTTCTGGCATATTTGACTATGTTCGCATCCGTGAACTTAAAGATGACATCTCTAGGGGAGTATACGGGTCTAGGTAGAATATCGATGCCTCTGAATTGAGCTTCGGCGCACCATGTGCATAGTAGGCAGTTTTGATTTCCGACGGTTTTTTCTTATCTTTTTCGACTTTGTTGCTAATTGTTTTTACGATCTTTTGCGCAAATCGTTTAGTATTGGCGGCTTCTCTCATTGAATCATCCCTTCCGAAAATCTCTTTTGTTAATTATATAATTCTTAGATAAAAAACGGCCAAAACTGAGCCGAGCAGAGTCATTGTTGTAGAGACATTATCGAAAATGCAGAGTGAAACTCATAAAACCAGGTTGCCGTCTGGTTTTTAAGATTGTCGCACTTTGCGCGGCTGCGTGATGGCATAAAAGGTTTGATATCATATATACATGAAGATGAGTAGCGAAACCACATCAGAACCCTCCAATGATGGTGATAGTTTTTCTCCTTGGGATATATTGACGGCAAGATATGACAAATCTCAACGCGCTCGAATAGACCACTTCAAGGAAGAAGAGGACTTAGGCGCCGATGAGGATATGGAAGAAGAAATATCGCCAACACGGGCGCAGAAGATTGGCCGTGCATTGCTGGACATATTGAGGTTAAGGTTACGAAAAGTTGAAGCTCAACGCGATAAGGAGGCGCGAATTATGGCTCGGCGCGAGTTACGTGAAGAGATTCGGCGCGCCGAGGCCGAAGAGTTGGAGCGCTCAAACTCGGATGAACAATTATTGCTTCGAGCCATGCGTGAATATAGGGATTATGCCGTGAGAAGTAGGGATAGTTTCTTAATTCGACAGGAATCAATCGAGAGATCACTTAATGATAATCTAACTCAAATCTCACAATTAGAAGAAGAAGCGCTTGACCCAAACTCGGGAGTGACAAAAAGAACCATACGGTACGTTCCTAAGGATGAGAGCGGCGAAGATATGGCTCCAGTTGAAATACCTGTATACGATTTAACCGGGTACCGCTTTAGGCAGCTGTCGACTTGTACGGGGATTGCTTCGGACGGAAATCCAGAATATAAAAAATTAGCAAGAAAACGCCTAGAGCATCCAGAGTTATGGACTAGAACACTAGACGAAGTAAAAGACGAGCCAGATTTTCTTAAAAAAGGCGCATATAACGACACGATTTCTGCCTCGTACCGAGATACGGGCAATAAGACTAGGGACGCGATATTGAAGCCGAGTGCCGAAAATGTAGTGTATGGATTCTGTAAAGTTGCTCCGAAATCGGTCGTAACGAGCCGCAGTAGTGATTCTGGTACTCCTGGCGAAGCGCTATCGGAAAGAACTCGCCCCGATATTGCAAGTCACTGGCGCTGGGAAGAACATACCGCTTGGGACAAAATACATGTCACTAAAGTCGAAGATTTTTCACCGGATAAGGGCCAACACGATGAAGTGGCGTTTGCGCGATATGATGAAAAAGGCAATCCAGTGCTGCCGGATTATATCTACACGCAAAATAATGCTATCAGCCGATACGATTTGCTTCATGCGTATTATTTCGGGGTTCCGATTATTAACTTAAACACAGCATCGTATGAAACGGAAGAAGAGAAAGCTTTATATGAGCGTGACCGTATTGCTAGGGATGAAGAGGAGGCTCGCCGTATTGCTATGGAAGAAGAAAAACGGAAAGCTCGAGAAGAGGCAGAAAGAGCTCAAAAAGAAGCAGACGCAGAACGAGCTCGCATTAAGAGAGCAAAAAAGGAGCTAATAAAACAGCAGCGCGAGAAAAGGAGGAATGAAATAATCGCCACCGGCAAGTGCGAGTCCTTTGAGGAAATACTACAATTGTCGGATGATGACGATGAAGCCATTGTAATGCTTAAGGCGGTGGCGGAGAAGGGCGATAAGCAGAAAATAGCAGACGAGGTAATAGCTGAGCTTGATAAAGACGGAGACCTTGAACGACTCGCCAACGGCGATGATATGTCGGATTATGATTGGGGAGGATATTACGAATCCATACGCGATATCTTTGACTTTGACTACTCAAAAATTTACTCAGAGCTACACGGCAAACGGGAATAATGTCGATTCGTCAAGAATGGCCAAAATGGCATTTATGCAACTAATTGCGATTAATATTAACTGATCGTAATTAGTTGTCTATAAGATGATTGGCGATAACCTGGAAACCGAAATGGTGAGCCTTAGTTTGCAAAGATAGAACCATAATTCAGGCCGATATTCTCGACAGTTTAGGATAAGAACAGATATAATCAGATTACAATGGTCTACCTAGATTATGCCGCAACCAGTCCACTTTTACCGGAGGTGATTAAAGCTATGCATGAAGCAGAGCAGAAGTACTTTGCGAATGCTTCAGCACTTCATACCCCTGGCCATCTCGCGATGAATCGGATTGAAAATGCGCGTGAGCTTTTGGCGCAGATAATCAATGCTGACCCTAGTGAAATTATCTTTACTTCTGGTGCTTCAGAATCCAATAATACCGTCATTCGCACATTTGAGGGGCACAAAATCGTAACCTCTCCACTTGAGCATCACTCAATTATTGAGGCCGCAAAAGTACTTAGCGGCAGTAAAAAGCCTACACTCTACTCCTATATGCTGGCGAACAACGAAATCGGCGAGTTTTTTCCGATTACTGATGTCGTCAAAAAGGCCCACAAAGAGGGCAGTTTCGTCCATTCTGACCTCACGCAGGTGCTTGGCAAACTCCCAATCGACGTAAAGGCGCTCGATCTGGACTACGCAACCTTTAGTGCGCACAAAA
>CAMJLE010000029.1 GCA_946406665.1 uncultured Candidatus Saccharibacteria bacterium
GTTTAGGGTGTTGATTTCTTGGCCAAGCTTGAGGATGCGATCTTCGAGGTTTTGCTTGTGTTTGTTTAGGATATCTTCTGGAATTTGAAGGTAGACATTGTGGCCTGGGATAGCAAGGCGAAGGCCGCTGAGCTCTTCGGTTGGGACTTTCGGTACGCAAGGCGCTTTGGTTAGGTGCTGAATGAGGAGCTGGTTTGCGTAGATGAGCGGATCGTCATCGAAAGCGACCGGGTAAGCGATCGCACCTGGAAGGCTTTGGAAGTGGCTACGAATATTTGCAATGATATCTTTGAGCTCTTCGAACTTCTTGACGCGCTTGTTATCAACCTTGTATGGCTGTGGCCATGTTTGGCTGATGAGCATGCCATCGGTCCAGCTGAGAGTTTGCCAGATGGTCTCTGTTACGAATGGGGCGAATGGGTGGAGCATGATGAGGATTTGCTCTAGTGTGGACTTGAGGAGAGTTGTGTCTTTCCAGAGTTTCTGACTTTCGAGGAACCAGTCGGCGTATTTATTCCAGATGAGGTCGTAGAGGAGGTCGCCAGCTTCGGCGAAACGGTAGTGGTCGAGAAGTTTCTGAAGTTCTTTATTGGCTTGATTGAGATGGTAGCAAATCCAGTCTTCGCTGTAGTTGTCGATTGTGAGCTGCTTGTCGCCCTTTGGATTTTCGTCGACTAGTTGCTGGATGAGGCGTGAAATATTCCAAAGTTTATTGCAAAGGTTGCGGCTAGCGATAACCTTGCTTGTGCTAAAGGCTTGATTGACGCCTGCGGAGCGGCTTGCGATGAGGCCGAGACGTAGGGCATCGGAGCCATATTGGCTTACGATTTCGATTGGATTGATAACGTTGCCTTTGGATTTGGACATCTTTTGGCCTTTTTCATCGAGTACCATACCATGCATATAGACATCTTTGAAAGGAACGTCGTTGGTGATATAGAGGCTAAGCATAATCATGCGGCCTACCCATTGGAATAAGAGGTCGGCACCGGTCTCCATGACGGAAGTTGGAAAATGCGCTTTGCGGTCGCTGGTGGTGATATATGGCCATTGGCCTGAGCTGAACCAGGTATCGAAAGTGTCTTCGTCGCGGCGGTACAGCTTGCCGTCTTTCTTGATTTCAGTTAGCTCTACCCTGCTGTCGTAAATCCAATCTGTAGGATCGTCAACATTTTGGAAGGCTGGGATAGGAATGCCCCATGGGATTTGGCGGGAGATATTCCAGTCTTTGAGCTGTTTGAGATAGTTGATAAGTACTTGTTTTTTGCTTGATGGGTGGAACTTGATTTTTCCTTCTTGGAGTACTTTTATGGCGCGGGCGGCAAGTGGCTTGACATCTACAAACCACTGTTCTTTGAGGAGGGGCTCGATAGTAGTGTCGCATTTGTAGCAGTGTCCGACGGCGTGCTTGATCTTCTCTTCTCCTCTGAGAAGCCCCTGCTCTTCTAGGTTCTTTAGAACTTTTTTACGAGCATCTGAAGTTGTGAGGTTTTCGTAATTGGCGCCGGCCTCTTTGGTCATTTTGCCGTCAAAACCGATCACTGTGATCATGCTAAGATTGTGGCGTTGTCCGACTTCGTAGTCGTTCTGATCGTGTGCTGGTGTAATTTTTACAACACCCGTGCCGTATTCCATGTCTGCATGCTCGTCGGCAATGATGGGAATTTCACGGTCGGTAAGAGGTAGTTTAACTTTTTTGCCGACGACGGCCTGGTAGCGGCTATCTTTTGGATTTACGGCGACTGCGGTATCGCCTAGCAAAGTCTCTGGGCGCGTAGTTGCTACGACTAGTTCTTGAATGTTACCTGTTGGCTCAACAAGAGGGTAAGCAATATGCCAGAGCTTCCCTGCTTCTTCTTTGTAGGTGACTTCTATATCAGCAAAGGCGGTTTGGTGTTTTGTGCAAAAGTTTACAAGTTTTTTACCCCTGTAAATCAAGCCATCGTCCCATAATTTCTTGAATGTGCTATAGACTGTCTTCGTGACTTTTGGGTCTAGCGTGAAAGTTAGGCTATCCCAATCGCAGGATGCGCCGAGCGCGCGGAGCTGGAGCTCCATATTACCTCTTTGCTCGTGCACGAAATCCCAAACTTGGGAATAGAGCTCGTCTCGAGTGTAATCAAAGCGAGATTTGCCTTTAGATTCAAGATAGCGTTCGTATACTACCCATGTTTCGAAGCCTGCATGGTCTGCCCCTGGGATATACCAGGTATTGTCGCCTTTAAGGCGGTGATATCTTGTTAAGATATCTTCTAGCGCAATAGTTAAGCCGTGGCCGATGTGGAGATTTCCATTAGCGTTTGGTGGCGGCATTACGATTGTGTAATTGTTTGCATTTTTATGGGTTGTCGGCTTGAAGGCGCCGGATTTTTCCCAGAGAGCGTATACGTCTGGCTCGTATTCGTTCGGTTCGTAGGCTTTGCTAATTTTCATAAGATATATTATAGCATATTTTTAACTGGTTTACCTCTTACGGATGTCGTCTATTTTGTATCTTTTCCCTGCTCCGTAAACCAAAAAATTTCACATGAAAATAAATAACAAAAACCTTGCTATATTTCACGTGAAATATTGACATTAATGCCAAAATGTGTTCTTCTGTACTTCTTACACCTTACGTTCTGCGTACCCAAACGATCACTCGTTGGTACTTTTATTATATAGAAAGCGGGATGCTAAGTCAACGGGATGTAAATATAAGGATAAGGATTATTGGTATAGCTTTGCACATTTTGGGGAAAAGTGGATAATGAAAATATGGCGTTTATTCGTAAATTCAAAACAGCAAGTGGCGCTACGGGCGTTCAGGTTTGCTGGAAAAAGAGTGGGGAAGTTGTGAAAGTTGTGCATATTGGATCTGCGAATAGCGAGGTTGGTCTTGAGAAATTATTAAAAAAAGCGCAAAAAGTAATGGATGAGGGGAAGCGGCCTTTGTTTAATTTGGGGGATTATGACGCTAAACATGAGGGTAATTTTTGAAAAAAATTTTTTTTGCGCTTCGCGCATTAGATTTTTTCAAAAAAATTTCGCCTTGCGGCGAATTTAATGTTTTTGGCTATTATTTATTTTTTGTTTTAATTAGCTTTTCTACAGGATTTTTAACGGGGCGGAGAATTGCTAATATTGTTTGCATTTTTTCTGGCGTAAGGTCTGTAGGTAGGCAAAGAACGCGAGCGTGAATGCCCTCGGCAATAGGTGCCATTTTTGGCGAGTAGTGATAGCGTCGATTTGAAGTTGGGCCTGGATAGATTAGCGGGGAATACCATCTGCGAATGTGGAATTTTGAACTAGTTAAAATGTCGTAAACTTCTGTTGCCTCTGCGGCGGTAGGGAAGAGAATTGGATAGGCTAGAAGAGGCTGGCTGGTCTGCGTGAGCTGAGTGAAGTTTGGGTTTTTGACTAGCTCTTTGTTATACATTTGTGTATTTTTTAGGCGACGTTTGTAGATTGAGGGCAGGGAAGGGAGGTGGCGTAGAATTATGTCGTTGACATACTTCGTAGTGGCGTAAGGCCTGGACTGTTCGCCGGATTGTTCGTATGGTGCTACCGCGAGCTCGAAAATATGAGCTTTATAGGCAAGATTCCTTAGGTCGTGATAGAGGGAATTTGGCATGCGATGAAGAATGGCGTTTTGGAAACGATAGGTACGTGAACGAAGTTTGAGTCCGATTGGCGGTTGGGGCAAGTCTAGCAGTTTGGAGGTAATTTTATCGTAGAGTTGTGGGTTCTTCTGCTTGAGCGCGGGATTGACGTAAATAGCGCCGCCGAATTTGGTATTTTGGAGGACTTTTTCTACTCCGAATGAATGGATTGAGATATCTGCAAGTATTTTCCCGGATTTGTCGGTTGCCATGCGAGTAATACAGTGGGCGGAATCCTCGAAAAGAACGAGGCGACGCCTCTTGGCGAAATCGGCGATTTCTTGACAATCTTCGCCAATAATACCTAAGGTATGTTGCATTACGATTGCGACGGTCTTGCTGTTGTAGAGTTTTTCTGGATGAGTGATACTGAGTGTCTGTTGGTCTATGTCGGCATAAATTGGTTTTAGATTTCCGGCGATGATGGGGTTGATGGCGGTAATACAGGTGTATGGCTGCGTGATTACTTCGCCGTGACCATAGATATCGTAGATTGACTGCATGGCGACGGCCATGCCGAAGCGAGCTTTAAATGTAAGGAACCAATCGTCTGGGTCGGTGTGCGAATAGCTTGCTAGGAGTTTGCGGATTGCTAAGTTTGATTGGTCTAAATTCATTGGGGATATTATATCGTATTTTGAACAAGTATTTTAGGAGGGTAGGGCAAATTAGTGTATAGTTGAGCGCGGAGAAATATCTAGCTCGTACGGATTTGTGGGTTTTTCTCCGGCTTGAATTGAATAGTATGCCGCCGAGGCGACCATGGCTCCATTGTCGGTGCTAAGACCGGGTTCGGGGAAGTAGACTTGATGGGTCTTAGAGAATGTCTTTTGCAACTCGTCGCGTAAGGCCCGGTTGGCGGAGACGCCGCCAGCTAGAAGAATGGATTTTGCCGGGTAGGATTCGTTCGCTTTTTTGAGCTTTTGAATAAGAATTTTAATGGCGGTGGCCTGGAAGCTTGCAGCAAAGTCTGCAACTTGTTGTGCTGTTAGGAGTTCTTGGAGTTTGTGCGATGGGGTAGTAATTGGCAGACTAAGTTCTTTCTGGATAGAGCGCAAGACGGCGGTTTTGAGGCCGCTAAAGGAAAAATCGAGCTTGTCTACTTTTGGTATGGGTAATTTATATCTGTTTGGATTGCCCGATTCTGCTGCTTTGGAGATAGCGGGGCCGCCAGGGTAGGGGAGACCAAGTATTTTTGCGACTTTGTCGAAACATTCGCCGATTGCATCGTCGCGCGTAGTGCCAATAATTTCAAAGTCGTCGTGGCGATTCATGTAGATAAGTTGCGTGTGGCCTCCGGATATGACGGCGGATATAAGGGGGAATTCTGGTTGATGGCCACTGAGCCAGTTGGCGTAAATGTGCGATTTAAGGTGGTGAGTTGGGTAGAAAGGGATATTATTAATTACGGCAATAGTACGGGCGGCTAACGTGCCAACGAGTAATGAGCCGATGAGACCTGGTGTATGGGTTACAGCTATAGCGTCAATGTTCTCGATTGTGAGCGAGGCATCAGATAGGGCCTTATCGATTACTGGTTGGATGGCTTCGATGTGGCTGCGGGCGGCAATTTCTGGAATGACGCCACCGTAGGCTGCATGAATGTCGATTTGAGATACGACGACATTCGAAAGAATTTTGTTGCCGTTCTCAACAACGGCAGCGGCAGTCTCGTCGCACGAGCTTTCGATTCCCATGATTTTCATTGTATATATTATACCACAATTTTTAGGTTTTGCATTTTGGCGGTTTGAAAGTGATTATGGTATGATTATCATAAGGTTAAGTATATAGAGAGGTAAATTAGGAAATGGAAAAGGTTCACGAATTTATCAGTGATCTTTTAGTTCGGAGAGGAATAACGGATCTTCCGGACGATATTCGAGAGCAAACTATCGATGAGATGACCGATTTGTTGCTAGATGAAATTGATAATGCGGCAATTGATGCTTTGCCGGAAGATAAGGCAATTGAATTAGCTAACGGTTTGGAAAATGGTTCCATAAAACAAGAGGATGTTGCGAACTTTATGAAGGCGGCTGGATTAGATTTAGAGCAAATCTCTTTTGATACGATGCAAGAGTTTGGGGCATTATATTTAGGGGATAAAATAGCACCGAAAGACGGCGATGATTTTGATGAAGAGGAGGAAGAGAAATGATAGGTGGTGGCGAGAGGGCACCGGGGGGCGGCGAAGGGCACGAAAATAAAGAATTCAAAGACTCCCAAAAAGCTGGCGAGGTGGTATTACGAATTGCTCGTTTGATGGAGAAAATTGATAGTCCGGATCAAAGAACAGAGTTTGCTTCATTGATAGAACGAGTCACAAGAGGCATGAGTGCCAAACAGG
>CAMJLE010000030.1 GCA_946406665.1 uncultured Candidatus Saccharibacteria bacterium
CGTTGCCAAGTATAATCAACAACCTTTCGGCCGCTTACTACACCATTCGCGTTTACGACATCAACGACGTTCATCGGAACAGCACTAGCCTCTTGCTGCTGTTCCTGCTGCTGTTGCTGAATAGCCTTATCGTCGTAGTTTTCGTAAGCTATATTCGGCCCGTTGAATCCGTCATAATTTTGCGCATTCGAATTAGGAGCCTGCGCTCCTTCGGTCCCTTGTTGGTTTTCATTTTGTTGCGGATTCATTCTTCTCCTCACCAGAAATTCTTATGCTTACATAATAACATAGTCATTTCAAATCACCAAATGCCCACTTCGGCTAGACAATGTAAAATCGAAACAGTACCATAAGCTCATGAGCACAAAAATCAACATTTTCGATTTCGATGGCACTCTAACCAACGATACCTGGCCGAAATTCTGGGTCTGGGTCAAAAAGTTCGGCTACGACGGTTCAAAACGCAACGATGAACTCGAAGCAGCACTTGCAGAATATTGCAAAACACACGACGGTGATCATCTTGAGACTTTCTTCGGCTTTTTCAACGATTTATTAACAACCCACGGTGCAAGCATATCTCACGAAGAACTCATGGAGGGAGAACAATATATTATATATAATCCAGGCATTGAAGATTTCCTTGCCACTACGGCTTCGACAAATTACATTGTCTCCGGCGGCTTAACAGATTTCCTTAAAGGTCTACATGTCGCCAAATACTTCAAGGGCATCTATGGAACCCCCTCAGAGTATGACGAAAACGGCCTGATTACCCATATTGGTAAAGTTATGACCAACGCCGACAAGATCATTGCCATTCAAGACGCCCTAAACAGTAACGGTCGCGACAATTACAATTGCGAAAACGTAACCTATATTGGCGACGGTTACAGCGATGCCGAATCTATGCGCTTTGTTCATGAACATGGCGGCAAAGCAATCTTCGTTCACCAACCAGATAACAACGATAAATTCGCCGAAGAGCACAACCTCAAAATCTTCCAGATGCTTCTCAAAGACGGCGTAGTTGACTACAACTTCGTTGCCGACTACTCCATCGGCACCGACCTCTTCAATGCTCTCAATTAGCTTCTTATTGCGCCAAAAACGCACACAACCTAGCCGGTGGCCTTATGCCACAATAACGACATAAAAATTACTAAACGAAAGCGCAACCAGTTAGTTGAAAATCACTTCTACCCCGGATACCATTCTCATTCCGCTCGTTCTTGCACCTCCCCCAATTTCTATGTAATGGTCACCATAGCCAGATTTAGGAATATTAACTTCTCTAGTACTGCTTCTTACCGTAACCCCCTCTATGCTCGCCAAATGCGTTAACAAGTTTCCCGAATCAATCGGCACACTACAACTTGACGCCCCACTCGTGGTAACAAAAATCGAGATTGGCACTTCCGGATATTTATTTTTCAACGCTCGCGCTTTTTTCGCCAAAACTCCAACATGCCCCAGCAATATGTCGCTGTTTTTCGTTCCATAAATCTGGTCCATCACAAAGCTCATTCGCAAATCATCGCCCTGTCCAGTCGGTACAAAATATACAATTTCATCAGAAATGCTCCCCTTCTCCTTCACGCCATTCTGTGAATATACATAAAACTTGTAGCTCTCCCCGAATGTCAAATTCGTATCGTTGTTCATACCCTTCGTCTTACAACTCAGACAGGCGCGCATATTTTCAATAATCATATTCATATTTATCGAACAGGTCGATACGATCACCGAATTATCCATCTCTCCACCACTGATGATTCTTCTTATCTCCTGCATCTTTTCCACCACGGCACGATTACTGCCTTCGCCCCCATCAGGCACGCGAATACTCTCAAAGCTCCTTGCTATTACGCTATAAATACCATCGAGCTCCGCCATTCTATGCTCTATCCCATCAAGGTACTCTTTAACTACACCAAATTTTCGCTCCTGCTCGGCAGGGTCCCCACTAAAGGCGCCTTTCTTTTTCCCTTTTGAAACTATACTATCCAGGAATTCCAGATCAGCATTTAGCGCCAACACGCCAGATTCTGGCCTAAACTGCTCACCGAGCTCACCAAATATTGCCGCCACCTCGCCCTGTGGTACTAGCATGTCTTGCAGTTCGGCCACCTTTTTAGTAACATCACTTTCTCGAATCAAAGTTAGAGTTTTCGCTACCGGGCCAAGCTCCTTAAATCCTTGTTGCAAATACTTCTGAATGTTTTCCGGCGTTACCTCCAACTTTGCATCCACCAAGAGCTTAATGAGTTCGTCCGCTAAGGCCGTTTCCGTCTCATTAAACGCCGGCTCCCTGCCTTTCGCCTCCTTTTGCCATAATGCTGTCGCAACTTTGCCAATCATTTTCGGCGAATACTGACTAATAATTGCCACCTTAGCCTTATCCATAGCATCATCATATAAATCTGGATCAGCCAGCTCTTCGATATTGCCCTTCAGATTCTGCAACCTCACGTCAATTGTCGAAACGCCGCCTACGCGAATCTCCGATGTTTCTTCTTGCAACGCGCCCTCAAATTCCCTAAGTCTTTCTTTACTAACGATTTTAGTATTTTCCGCCGTAAGCGGACTCGCCTCACCACTATGCAATATTTGATCAGCCACTGTTCTAGCCGCCTCCGGCGTTAGGTAATCAGACGGATCGCATTTCTCGCCCCTTCTAAAAGCATCCCACATCGTTAAGCCATCTTCGCGCTTAGATAGCTGCAAAGCAAGATAGTAACCGATTAGATTTTTCTCT
Organism: uncultured Candidatus Saccharibacteria bacterium; assembly: GCA_946406665.1. Classification (GTDB taxonomy): domain Bacteria; phylum Patescibacteriota; class Saccharimonadia; order Saccharimonadales; family Saccharimonadaceae; genus UBA2834. The sequence continues at coordinate 2,759 of CAMJLE010000030.1, forward strand.
TGAACACTTTGGGATGCAATATTGCTTAAATATAACACCATATCCTCTACCGAGCGCATACCCTCTTTGTCTAATTCTTTCGGTACTGCCTCCGGTATAATTCCGAATTTCTCCGTAAATAGACCTGAAATCTCACCAAACAAGCCCTCTTTTACCGCCACAAGACCTTTCTCGCGCCTCTCTCTGAAAGCCCTTTCTCCCTCGTCATCTCCACGACCCATAAAAGTAAACGGTATCAATAGTTTATGTAAATCATTACATAATTGATCCATGTCAACATTACGATACGAAGTGTCCTGGTAGCCAACGCCAATGCCATTGCTATGATCGTCATAGCTTTTTAATAGCGCCAATTTAGCCCGGAAGAGCGGGAATATTTCCTGGGCAAACATCTTAAAATCGCGCGAATCGTCAAGGCGGTCAAATACTCCTATAAATTCCTTATATAGTCGCGGATCTGCGCTCAAAATCTCTGCTCCAGTCGCATAGAAATTCGCTTTATCAACATTATCCCAATCTTTAATTTTCCCCTCAACCCTACCAACGCCTTCTTTTAGTCCTTCGTCTCCCGCTTCGTCCAGCGCGCCACAATAATCCAGAAATGCCTCTATCTGAGTTAGTGGTCCAGCGCCGTTATTCTTATGCATATAATTCGCAAGCATTGCCAGGCTATCCGGAAATGGCGTCTCGGCACTAGATTTAAGATAATCTTCATAAATCTTCCGCAATTGACGCATCGCTTCGTCTTTGTTTGCTAGGTTAGATTCAGAAAAAGCTTCCTTTATTCTTAAATCAGCCTCGCTCGCCTCATTCCAATCTTGCGCATCCATATACATAAATCTAGTCAGCGCCGATAAAATGTTATCTTCCGTAACCTCACCAACCTCACCCAACGCCGAATCCATCATGCCAAACAAAACCATCTTAGTAGCCTTATCGAAACCGACCCCATCCATCTCTTTTAGATAAGCAGATTCCTTTCGGCGTGCACACTCTTGCCAAAAGCTCGGCTTCGCGCCCTCTTCGTCAAAATAGCTTGCAAAATCTTCAGATTCAGTCTTCAACCAACCTAAATAAATTTCATTCAACCGAAGTCTCTCATAATTATCTATTAACCCTCGCACGGGACCATGGACATTGCCTCGATCCAAATTTCTTCCACCAAGCTCAGCTAGTCTCCTAAAATCACTGCTTTCTAGGCAATTCTCACACAATCTTCTAGTTTCATCGTCATCCAATACCTCCACATATCCATCTACATAAGCGCAGTACTCATAAAAACGCTCATTCACTTCACCATTCTCATCATAAAACTCGTCATCGGCAAAACCATACCCGAATAAGCCTAAGCGGTCTTTCTCCGTAAAAGACCCGTCAACTACTTTTTGGATTGTCTTATTATTCTTGCATTGCGGATATTTATCAAACAGCCCTTGCTCAAACAACTCTTCCAACGCCCCTCTTCTCGCAGCTAACACGCTTACCGCCATTGGTCCTTGCTCACCGTATCCACTTGCGTCATCCGCCTCGCAACACTTGCCGATAGCTCGGACTAACTCTTCTCTAAAAACTGCCGAATCTAATAAGCCTTTTGCGCTCATTTTTTCATATAGACGCGGCTTAATACTAGTAACGGTATAGTCGCGTTTGTTTCCGAGAATGTCCGCCAATAATCTCATCGCATGCTTATCGTCAAAATCGAAATCCTCTAATGAGGCGTCTTCTTCATCCATTGCGATAGCATCGAAGACCTCAAAAACGTTTTCTCTCCTCTCTTTACAAACACTCATCCAATAATTAGTATCTTCATCATCCGAATGTAAAGATAAATCCGACTCAATAGCACAAGTTAACAAAACATCTTCCATGGACCGACCCAGCGATTTATTGCTGTTCGCTAATTCTTTTCGAGTAACCTCAAACATTAACGACGCATCGGCTGAATCGATAATCTTCTCGCTCATCAAATAGTCAAAAAGCTGCCTTCCGGCTTCACGATCCTTAGCGGTTCGTTCTTCATAAGTCGTCCGCTCGGTTAGTATTCTCCGGTTTCTCCGACTTCGCGCGTACGAATCCGCCATTGAAAGCAAGACGTTTCCACCCATCTCTCGAAAAGCCTCAATATCCGCCCTTTGTTCCGGACCAATTTTTTCGCCACTCTCCATAGCATCAAAAACATTGTTTCCCAAGGCTAAATCCATTTTGTGATCTTCAATGAATAGCTCCCCAAAACGCTCCTTCCCATCATCCGTGACAGACATTTCCTTATATATTCTTCCCAAAAGACCAGTCGGAAACTCTCGAAACGACATACCGTTTTCGGCAAAACAATCGAGATATTGTTCATTGTCAAGGATAATTCCTATCGGCATACCACCATCCAAAAAACTAATCATTTCATCGCGGTGTACAATGCCCATTGGAACCAACACGGACAAAGCTTCACTCCAAGCCTTATCATTATTCACCTCATTTAAGTAAACCTTAATAGCTTCTTCGACTATTTGTAGCTGCTCATCATTCAGCTCAATATCATCTTGATAACCGTCAAAGACAGATATCATCGTCGAAAGGTTTTCAAGAGATATTTTCTTCTCGTCTACAGCCATAGAAGCAATCTCCATGGCTCTAATCAAGGCAGCACCTATTTCTCCAGCCCTCGCCTCATCGAGTGTCTCTTGTTGCGCATCCAATTCTTCGGATACTGTTCCTTCGTTATTTTGAATCTTTTCCATCACGCCTCTCTTGTCTGTTTAAATTATACAAAAAGACTAAACAAAACAAAAAGCAACCCTTCGGGTTGTTTCTTGGACTTGGCGGAGAGAACAGGATTCGAACCTGCGAAGGCCTTGCGACCTTACACGCTTTC
>CAMJLE010000031.1 GCA_946406665.1 uncultured Candidatus Saccharibacteria bacterium
AGCTTCCCCTCTTTGGTGTCCAGGGATACATCGCTGGAGCCGCAATGCGGACAGCGACGCAAACCATCCTTGGACTTTACCGTCATTCGATTATACTACTCGGCTTTCGGTTCATTATCGGCAGCCGGAGCGGCTGGAGCTTCTGGAGCGGCTGGAGCTTCTGGGGCTGGCTGAGCGGCTGTTGCTGCGCCCGCTGCAGCGGCAGCGTTTTGCTGAGCCGTTACTGGATTGACGCCCATTGGCTGAGTCATGCCAGCCATACCGCCCATCATACCTACTCCCATGCCCATGCCCATCATATTGCCGGCGCCGCCATTGTTCCCCGCGGCATTAAAGCCTTCAGCAATTTGAGTTTGCGCATAAGCGGCACCAACACCACCTTGCATGAGATTGCCTGTATTGAACTTGTTGATAAGCTCGACGGACTGCTCGTCCCAGTCGAGACCCATTGGTTGAACATTTACGATTTGAAGACCATACTTAGTTCCCCACTGGTAGTTAGCCTCAACCGCCTCGTTCATACTCTTGGCAAATTCAACTGTACCACCCTGAATATCGTCAATGGATTTGCCACCCTTAGTGAATGCTGAAAGCGCTGCTGCCAAAGAGCCAATAAAGCCCGCGAAGAGACCATCCTCTACGCCGCCATCGCCTTCGCCTAACTCAAATGTCGAGCGACCCTGACCAGAAATGATGTCTGTTGGAATCAAGTTCTTAATCATCAAAATTGGATCAACGACTTTAATCGTATATGTACCATTGCTAGTTACGGCCAACATTGTGTTTGCATAGTTAGCATCTTTGTAGCGAATTGGATTTTGAGTACCATAGCGCAAACCAAGAATATCCTTCAAGTTTACATAGAAGGCAAACTGCTGATTGCCAGGTTGGCCACCAAACTTGAACTGATTCCAGCTCTGCCCAAAAGTCGAAGCAAAGAAGCCATCGCCAGAGAACATACTCTTAGCTTCGGGATTATTCTCTGTGGTATATGTGTAGCCACCAGGCTCAGAAATAACACCAGTAATACCGCCGTTTTCAACGGTAATTAAACAAGTGCCCTCTGGCACCAAAAACTTACTGCCATTAGAAATAACATTGGCATTTTCTTCGCCATCATTATTCTCACTACCAGCCTTAGTTACTGGAACTGCGCGAGCAATCAAAGTATGATCGGTCATATTGGCAGGTGGTGCCATATATTCGAGCCACTGATTAGCAAAAGAGCCACTCAGCGCCCCACCGAAAGCTTTTAGAAAACCCATAGGTAAAAACCTCCTTATCTTTTCTTTTATGATATCACAACAATATTACAACGAAATAAATATTACGCCCAATATAGCTAATAACGCGGCTACAGTCTTCTTCCCCATCGAATCTCTCTCCTTTAGCCACAGGTACCCCACTACTAAATTGGAAAAGACCGTCAGGCTAGCAAGCGGCGTCACAAGAGATACCGCCTCCATCGAATATGCAATCAGTATCATTAAATAGAGCAATCCCCAGCAAATTCCCGTTAATATATAGTCTCTTTTGTTCGAACGCTTAAACTCATCCGCTACATCGGAAACATGTACGCGATTTCCTACAAAAATAAACAACGCCGGCAAAACATAGAGAAAAGTAGTATAAAACGGCAAATTAAACTGCCCCGACGACTTCGCGTCAATTAGCCCCGCCGCCACGTTGCAGGCATACGCAAGCAGGCCAAACCATATATACCTCGTCTTTTTGACGCTTTTGCCATTCCAAAACACCAACGCATTGCCGCTTATTATCAAAATCGCGCCTACCACTTTCATTATCGTCACCGGTTCATGCAAGAAAACAAATCCAGCCACCGTTAATAGCGCCGTATAGCTCTGAGAGAGAATACTTACTACTGACACGTCGAGATTCTTACGCACGTCCGCCAAAAGCCGATTATTGATCGCATAAAATACACATGACAGCGCCAAAAGCAAATATACAATTGGCTCAGAAGGCAATTTCCATTCAAAAAACGGCACCAAAATCAAGCAACTCAAAGCCGCCACTAGCTGCAATCCGACCGTTTGTGCCGCAGCATTTTTCATCGTACGTGTTGTCAACTTATAAAACTGCCCCATCGCCGTCGAGAAAAAAATATGAAGCGCTATCACTAAAGCAAACATATCTAAATTATATATCAAAACAAAAAAGCACCCTACAACACAAATGCAGGATGCTTTTATCTTTTTCAGTTTCTAGAATCTCTTTGTAGCGTCTTCAATAACCTTAATTGCTTCTTCAAGACCAAAGAAACCTTTCACCTTAGTAGAACCAGGCTTCTTTAAATCTTTATAGTGGTTAAAGTGATATTCAAGCTGTTCTAATGTGCGCTTTGGCAAATCTTCCAGCACCTTGATTTGATCACCATTATTGCGATCATCATCTACCACGGCAATAATCTTATCGTCTACTTCCCCGTCATCGACAAATTTCATCACACCCAAAACACGTGCCTTAACGTAAATACCGGTAGTAAGCGGCTGATCTGTAATAACGAGCACATCGAGCTCATCGCCATCTTCGTCAAGAGTTTGCGGAATAAAACCATAATTGCAAGGTTTAGCAAAAGCCATTGGCTCAATGCGATCAAGCATAAAGCACGCACGCTTACGATCCCACTCAATCTTATGATTACTTCCGGTTGGGATTTCGATTACAACATTTATCTCGCCCTTTTTGTAATCACCCGGTTCAAGCACTTGGTTAAAATCTGCCATTTCACTCCTTTCGTTTTTGGCCGCCCCGAAGGGGCTTTCTTTCCATTATTATACCACAGCCTATATGATATAATAAGCATAAATATTATCTAATAACTATTAGGAGAAATATCAACATGGTAAGAATTGCCATCAACGGCTTTGGACGTATCGGCCGTAATGCATTCAAAATCGCTTTCGACCGCAACGACGCCGAAGTCGTCGCAATTAACGACCTCACCGACGCCGCAACTTTAGCGCATCTCCTTAAGTACGACTCCAACTATGGCATTTACTCTAAAGATGTCAGTGCCGACGGCTCAGACCTTATCGTCGACGGAAAACGCATTCGTGTCCTTTCCGAAAAAGAGCCAAACAATCTCCCTTGGGGCGAAATGAATATCGATGTCGTCATAGAATCGACTGGCCTCTTTACTGATCCAGCCAAGGCACGCGCACATATCGAAGCCGGCGCCAAAAAAGTCGTCATCTCCGCCCCAGCCAAAGGCGAAGGCGCCAAAACTATTGTCCTTGGCGTCAATGAAGACGATGTTACGGTTGATGATCAAATCATTTCCAATGCTTCTTGCACCACCAACTGTATCGCACCAGTCATGAAAGTCCTCGAAGACAACATCGGTATCGAAAAAGCCATGATGACCACCGTCCATAGCTACACTGCTAGCCAAAAGCTCCAGGACGCCCCAGCCAAAGATATCCGCGAGGCTCGCTCGGCTGCTGAGAACATCGTTCCTACCACAACCGGTGCCAGCAAGGCCGCGGCCTTGACTATTCCTAGCCTCAAGGGCAAGTTCAATGGTCTTTCCGTCCGCGTTCCAACCCCAGTTGTTTCCCTCTCGGATATCACCGCCGTCACTAAGCGTGAAACCAGCGTTGAAGAAATCAATGAATTATTCAAAAAAGCCGCTGCTGATCCGTACTATCAAGGCATTCTTGACGCCACTGAAGAAGAGCTCGTATCCATCGATTTTCGCGGCAACTCTCACTCCTCTATCGTCGACCTCAAGCTTACCGACGTTATCGGAGGCAACCTCATTAAAGTCGTCGCCTGGTACGATAACGAGTGGGGCTACAGCAATCGTCTTGTCGAATTAACTGTCGATCTCGGCAAGATGGGTCAAGCCTAAGATGCAAATCTTCCTCGGCGCCGACCACCGCGGCTTCGAACTCAAAAACCGCATCGCGGAATGGCTCAAAAGCGAGTCTATTCCCTTCATGGATTTTGGCGCCACAGAGTACGACGCCGAGGACGATTACAATGTTTACGCAAAGAATGTTGCGCAGGCAGTTTTAGACAGCGTAGAACCCGACACCTTTGGCATTCTCATTTGTGGCTCCGCTCAGGGAGTCGCCATGCAAGCCAACCGCTTCGATGGTATCCGCGCCGCCATCTGCCCAGATACTGCCACCGCCATCGAGGCGCGTGGCCATAACGACGCTAACATTCTCTGCATTCCCGCCGATCAACAAATCGACAATTTCGCCTCACTAATTAATAGCTTTTTACACACTCCTCCCCTTGAGGATCCTAAATATAAACGTCGAAATCAGGAATTAGACGAGATTTAATATGGCAATCACGACCATCATCCCAACAATTACCGAGACATTACCAACCGAGTATAAAGCTCGCGTGGCTAGTCTTTATGCCGTATCGGACCACATGCGCGTTCATATCGACTCATCCGATGGCACTTTGACCGACAACAAAACTATCAACGAAACGGCCGTTTGGTGGCCGAAGGGGTGGACGGTCGACATTCACATGATTACCGCCGAACCATCTAAGCATGTCGAAAATATTATCAAACTCCATCCAAACTTGGCTATCTTCCACGCCGAAGCCCGCGACGATCTTCTACCGATCTTCGACAAGCTCAAGCAAAACGGCATCAAAGTGGGCGTTGCTATTGTAAAAAGCGTCTACCCTGGCAGCATTAAGGCTATCCTCAACGCCGCCGACCATGCACTTATCTTTTCCGGAATTCTCGGCAAGCAAGGCGGCAATGCCGACCTTCTACTTAGTGAAAAAGCCGCTCTCATCCAAGAAATCCATCCCGGCATCGAAATCGGTTGGGATGGCGGCGCTAACTTCAAGAACGTTCGCCAAATCGCCCATGCCGGCATTTCGGCTATCAACGTCGGCAACGCCATTTCCAGTGCCGACAATCCAGCCAAAGTCGTAGAAGAACTAAACAAAGAAATCGAGAAGGAGGATCCAATCTAATGGCACGTATCGTCAGCGTCGGCTCTGCCCTACAAGACATTTATCTTATTGACCATGATGATTTTGGCACAAATAGACGTGGCTTTTTCAACCAAATCGAACTTGGCACCAAAATAGACATCGACAAAATCAAGTTTAGTACTGGCGGTGGCGCCACTAACGCTTCCACCACCTTTGCCCGATATGGCCACGAATCTATTTTCATGGGCTGCATTGCTGACGACCCCGCTGGCGCAGCTATCATTGCCTCTTTCGACGAAGAAGGAATCGATAGTAGCTACGTCACTTACTTGCCAAAAACCCATACTGGTTGCTCGGTTGTCCTGCTAGCTCCAAATGGCGAACGCAGCATTCTTACCTGCCGCGGCGCATCTGCTAAATTCGACGCCATCAACCCCAATGATCTCGATACTATTCATCC
>CAMJLE010000032.1 GCA_946406665.1 uncultured Candidatus Saccharibacteria bacterium
AGAAAGGGCAGCGATGTCAGATATACAATCGATAGAAAAAATGCGTCATTCGCTAAGCCACATTATGGCTGCAGCGGTTAAGAATTTGTATGCTGGCACAACAACAATTCAATTTGGGATTGGCCCGGCAATTGATAACGGTTTTTATTATGATATAGATTTTGGTGGCGCTAAAATTTCCGAAGACGATTTTAAGAAGATTGAAAAGGAAATGCGTAAGATTATTGCGCAGAAGTTGCCGATTGAGCGTAGTGAAAAAACTCGCGCGGAAGCACTGAAGTGGGCGAAGGACAATAAACAGAAATATAAAGAAGAATTAATAAATGATTTGCCAGAAGAAGAGACGATTTCCTTCTATAAATTGGGCGATTTCGAAGATTTGTGTCGTGGTCCACATGTGGACAATACGGGTGAAGTTGGGGTTTTCAAATTAGACAAGGTTGCCGGGGCTTATTGGCGGGGTGACGAAAAACGCGAAATGTTAACGCGTATTTATGGTTTAGCGTTCGAAACGCAGGAAGAACTCGACGGATACCTGAAACAGCAAGAGGAGGCCAAGAAGCGGGATCATCGTAAGATTGGGAAAGAGCTAGGCCTATTCTGTTATTCTGAATTAGTCGGTGCTGGCTTGCCGCTGTTTACGCCGCGCGGCACAGTGCTTCGCGATATGGTAGCGGCCTTGGCAAATAGCTACCGTGAGCGTTGTGGATATCAGAAGGTTTGCATTCCACACATTGCGAACATTGATTTGTACAAGACCTCTGGCCACTTTGAGAAGTTCCCGGAAATGTTACGCTTTACGAGTTCAGAGAGTGGCGACGAGCTAGCTTTGAAGCCAGTAAACTGTCCGCATCACAGCCAGATTTTTGCAAGCGTGCCGCGTTCTTATAAGGAGTTGCCAGTCAAGTTCCTTGAGACTACGATGGTTTATCGCGATGAGCGTAAGGGTGAGCTTGGCGGCCTAAGTCGCGTTCGCGCTATTACGCAGGACGACTCGCATGTTTTCTGTACGGAGGAGCAGGTGGGAGATATTTTCGGCGAATTGATCGAGTCGGCAAAAGATTTGTACAAGCGTATTGATATGCAACTAAAGTTGCGTTTGTCTTTTCGTGATGATAGCGATGGTTATATCGGCACGCCAGAAATGTGGGAGAGGGCGCAAAATTCTATCAAGGAAATGGCCGAAAAGTTCGAGATGGATTATTCGATTGGCGAGGGCGAAGCGGCAATGTATGGTCCAAAGATGGACTTCATGGCAGTGGATGCTCTTGGTCGCGAGTGGCAATTAGCAACCGTGCAGTTGGACTATGCGATGCCGACGCGTTTTGGCTTGGAATATACGGCTGAGGATGGAAGCAAGAAGACGCCGATTATGATCCACTGTGCTTTGTTGGGCTCAATTGAGCGCTTCTTGAGTGTATTTATTGAACATACGGCGGGGTGGTTCCCGGCATGGTGCGCTCCGGAGCAAGTGCGCATTCTGACTTTAAATGATAGTGTTGCAGATTATGCCCGGAAGGTAGAGGAAGAAGTAAGACGTACGAGGACGTTCTTCTTTGATAGGGATTATAAAGTACGCTATACGATTGATGACCGGAACGAGAGTCTCGGTAAGAAGATTCGCGAAGCAACTAAGATGAAGATTCCATTTGTCTTGATTGTTGGTCCAAAGGATGCCGAAGCTGGAGAAGTGTCAATACGTTGGTCGGAAAATGGCGGAGAGAACAAGATAGGCTTGGGGGATGTAAGGGAGTACGTATCGGAGAATATTGAAAGAAGTTTTTATACCGATAAGGAATTCTTCAATCTCGACGATTAAGATGTTGGCTGCTAAAGCTATATTAAAAAGCTCGTCGTTTATCGACGGGCTTTTTGAGTTGAGGTTATGCTAAAATAGTACTAATATACTTTGAATATCGGAGATGTAAATGACAAAAAGGATGGGCGAGTTTGAAAAACGGCCACCAGTGAAAGAGGCGGTTCCTGTTCCGTTAGAGAGAAGAAAACCAATTGGATGGATGGTTGCAACGGCTATTTTGGGAATTATTGCAGTTGGCGCAATAAGCTATATTATTGTCGATAAAATGGAATCTAAAAAGACAAGGCGCACTACTTCGTCGAGAGGATGGGCAGACGCGAGTGAGCGCGGATGCGTCAATAAAGATCAAGAGCATGAGGAAGACCGCGCATCTGATAGCGAAAATAATGAATCGAAGCGAGAGCTTGAGCAGGAGAAGCCAATTAATGTGCCTGTGAATGGTTTTAGAAAGAAAGAAGATTACGATGGGTTATTGGAGAATGTTTCGATAGCTTTGAGAAATAAGATTAGTAAAGATGATGCCATAGAATTAGACAAGAATGATAAAGGACCGTTAATTAAGATTGATGATGGCCTGTACACGACTCTAGATTACGGAAGAAGCCTTAGTATAGATCCTGTATATAGCGGTAGCATTAAGGATGAGTTGCGTGACGACGATTGGGACAATATCGTCGGGAGTATTTTGATGAAATACGGCTTTAAACAGGGGGTCGCAATCGGCAGGTATAATAAATCTTATACGGACGATAATGGTTCGATTTGCGTTGTTGGCATTAATGGAGATTTTTCGATGGATTGCGGCCACCAAACATGGCTGAGTGAGGAGAAAAAGGCTCTTATTAAAGCAATTTGGCCGGATTACAAAGCTAAAACAAAAAATACGATGGTCGTATTAGATGCGAAGGCTGATGGGGTAAAAAATAGCTCCGTAGCCGGATACCAAAAACTAACGGCCAGTGAGCATTACTTATACGGCATTGGGGGAGCTGCGGCTCTATTCTATAGGAAAGACGGTGGAACGTGGCGGTATTTTGCTAGTGTGCAAGCGGTCATTTCTTGTAATTCTTATACTGGAGATGCAATAAAAGCGTTTGCGGGTGATGATTGTTACGATGAGACGACAAGAAAAAAACGAAAAGTTGGCCAATAGTTGACTAAATAAACCGCGGTTAGGTTGGGCGGAGCGACTTTTGAGGTAGTTTGCGGTAGAATAGAGATATGTCTAAAATTTTGGAGGGGTTGAATTCTGCGCAGAAAGAGGCTGTCGAGACTTTGTCTGGACCGGTGTTAATTTTGGCGGGGGCTGGCTCGGGAAAAACGAAGACCTTAACTCATCGTATTGCGAATTTAATAGCAAACGGAGTGGCGCCATATGAGATTCTTGCGCTAACTTTTACAAATAAGGCGGCGCGTGAGATGCGAGAGCGTTTGGCGCGGTTGCTCGACATGGATAGTAACTTTAGTTTTATGCCATGGATGGGGACTTTCCACTCGATTTGTGTGAAGATTTTGCGGATTGAGGCCGAGAATGTGGGGCTATCGAAGAGCTTTGTGATTTACGATACGGATGATCGATTGGCTTTGATAAAGCGAGCGATGAAAGAACTGCATATTAATGACAAGAACCTTAAACCGCGCGCATGCGAGGCGGCGATTTCGAAGGCGAAGAATGAGGGGGAAGATCCAGAAGAAATGTTGGCGAAGGCGTTTTATCCGAACCAGAAGCAGATTGCGGAAGTGTACGAGCGTTACGAAGACATGCGTATGAAAGCGGACGCGGTGGATTTTGACGACTTGCTTCTATACGTAGCGAAGTTGTTGCGTCAGCGTACGGACATTCGTGCGAAGTGGCGTCGTAAGTTTCAACATATTTTGATTGATGAGTATCAGGATACGAATCATATACAGTATGAAATTGTTAAATTGCTCGTGAATGATCAGATGAATATTTGTTGCGTGGGCGATGACTGGCAATCGATTTATTCGTGGCGTGGGGCAGATTTTACGAATATTTTGAATTTTGAACGGGATTTTCCGGGGGCGAAAGTAATTAAGCTAGAGCAGAACTATAGGTCGACGCAGAATATTTTGGATGCGGCACAAAAAGTAATAACAAAGAATACGCAACGTAGTGATAAAGAACTATTTACGGATGCGGGGAAGGGCGCGCCGGTTGAAATTCATGGTGCGCGTGACGAACAGGATGAGGCGCGCTATGTAGCGGGGGTGATTAAGAAGAGCGGGCGTACGCTAAGTGATTTTGCGGTGTTGTATCGGACTAATGCTCAATCACAAGCTTTTGAAAAAGCTTTTATGGAATATCGGATTCCATATAAGCTAGTCGGCGGGGTGCGCTTTTATGATCGTAAAGAAATTCGTGACATTGTGGCTTATTTACACTTGATCGTAAACCCGCGTGACATCATTTCTTTTACGAGAGTAGTAAATGTGCCGGCGCGGGGGATTGGCGAGAAGTCGGTGCAGAAGATTTTGACTGGAGACATCGATGGTTTGACAGGGAAAGCGGCGAAGGCATATTTGCAATTTGCAGATACGCTAGAGGCGCTTCGGAAGAAGAATGCCGATAATGCAAATCCGGCAGATATCATTGAAGAGTTATTGCGAAGGATTGATTATAGGGGGCATTTAAATGATGGAGATAAGCTGAAGGCCGAGGAACGAAATGAAAACTTGACGGTACTTATCGGCGAAGCTGGCGCATATGCGACTTTAGATGAATTTTTGGCCGATGCGGCCTTGATGTCTTCGGCGGATGAGGAATCAGGAAAAGATGCAGTGACACTGATGACTCTACACGCAGCGAAAGGTTTGGAATTTCCGATTGTATTTTTGGTTGGTATGGAAGAGGGGTTATTGCCGCACGTGCGTTCGATGGATGAGTCGGCGGAGGATGTAGAAGAGGAGCGACGCTTGGCTTATGTTGGCATGACGAGGGCGATGCGAGAGCTGTTTTTAACTTATGCGCAGTCGCGCTTTGCCTATGGCGGGCGGAGCTATAATTTTCCGTCACGTTTTTTGCAGGATTTAGGTTTTAATCCGTACGGGAGTCATGATTTAGATGGCGACGGTTTTACGGATGATGATTTTGGCGAAGACGATTTTAATGGCGGCTCGGATGGCCTATGGACAAGGAAGCCCAGTAGGCGAAGTTTTGCGCCGGAGGGGCGCAATGAGGGAAATTACGATCCGTTCCCGCCGGATTTGCCGGTATACGATTGATTGGTGCTTTTTGAGTTTAGGTATTTTATTTTAAAATGATTATGCTATCATAGTATTAGTACCAATGGGAGGTACTTGGCAGTGTGTGGTTCTTCAAATCTCAATTACTGCGAGAGAAATGGAGAATGATCGATGTTGTTCAGGAGGGGCCCTGTAGCATCTCGCGCCAAGGAGCGCAAAACAAAAAGGGAGAAAAACAACAAACTAGCCC
>CAMJLE010000033.1 GCA_946406665.1 uncultured Candidatus Saccharibacteria bacterium
TCGTATTTGTGCGCTTCAGTGGAAAGCTTGTCCATTAAGTCTTCGTCGTCAATCCAAAGCACATCGGCGATTTCTTTTTCGGCATCATCGCGATCATTTTGCTCGAGACTCTTGAGCTTGCAATAGACCGTATGGCAAGTAATGTGGCGGTTGACGTCTTTATGCGCAGCATAGAAGTTATCGTAATAGACATCCGGGAATTCCTTTATGATTTCAAGGTCGGTATAGCCAGTTTCCTCGAGAACTTCACGGCGAGCAGCCTCCGCCGGAGACTCATCATTCTCAATGCCACCCATGACAAAATCGATCCAGCCAAACTTCTTGTTTTTTACGCAGAGGAACTTGTCCTCGTCGGGATGTTGCACGACCGCGATTACGACTTGACGTTCCGTCATAGGTTTGTCTGGACGAATTGCTGAGTCACCTTCTCCAAAGAATTCTTTTACCATATTGATTTCCTCTTTACTTGGTATAATTATATCGTAGAGGATTATGAAAAAAATACTGATTAGCGACTACGACTTTACGTTTGATCCGCATTTAAAGGATGTATCACTGAACCGGGAGACTCTTCGGAAGAACAAGGAGGCCGTGAAAAGGTGGCGCGAGGCTGGGAACGCGTTCGTCTTTGCTACGGGTCGTAGCAAAGAAAGCTTTACGGAGAATTTGCCCGACTGGAATAAATATGCCGATTATTCCATTGTTTGCGATGGCGCGACCGCAGTTACTGGCCGAGGAGAAGAAGTGTTCGGCGATTGTTTCGGCGAAGAGCTTGCCGAACGTATGATTCAGGCCGCAAATAATACGTGCCTTCGGCAAAATCATGTTTATATTAGCTATACTGGCGAAGGAGAAAAAGAAGCGATTACACCATCCGCCTATAAAGTTGTTGTTTGGTCCGAATTAGCCGACGATCATGATGCTATCGTGAGGTCATTCAAAGAAGAGTTAGACGACGATTTGGATATTATTAGCTACTGTGGCATTACGGTGATTGAGGGGAGGCACTGCTTGCCACAAGATAACAGAGAAACCTATCGCCACATGATTAATATAAATGTTCGTGGCATTAGCAAAACACATGGAATAAAGAGATTAACCGAACGTATCGCTGCTCAAGACACCCACGTCATTACCGTGGGGGATGGCCCGAACGATTTACCGATGCTAACGGAATATGACGGATATTTGGTGGAGCGTGCGGGCGATGATGTGAAAGCAAAAATCGACAAATCTAGAATCGTGCCGAATGTATCGGATTTAATTGATAAACTAATGAATCAACAATAAGCTCGCCATCAGTGGTAACGTAGCAATAGAGAGAACGGTAGAAACTGTAACAAGCTGAGATGCTTCTTTTTCGTCGCCGCCATATTTCGATGCAAAAAGGCCGAGGCTAGTTGCGGTTGGAAGGGCCTGAATAAGCGTACAGACGACTATGACTTCGTCCGGGAAGTCGAACCCGGCACCACGAGCAATGTGCTGAATGGCGACGAGAATAAAATACGTGGCGAGAGGCCCGATGATTAACTGTATGAGCGCAGTTAATCCCAGCCGCCATTTTTTTAGCAACTCAATAAACTTGGCGGTACTTAGCATAAAGCCGACGCAGATTATCGAAAGCGCCGTGGTGGCTCCACTAACATACTTGACCGCGTCATCGACGAAAGCTGGGATTGAAAATCCTGAAATAAACACAGCAACGCCGAGTAACACGGCTATGATATTCGGATTAGTGATTACGTTAAATATAAGCTTTGCATCTATTTTATGCTTGAATAGGTAAACTCCATAAGAGAACAACGCGATGTTGAAGGCAATAATAAAACCGCAGTATGCTATTACCGCTTCGCTCTGGGTTCCGAAGGTGCTAGAGATAATTGGATAGCCGAGGAAGGTCGCATTATTGAAGACCAGGGCAAATTGCGATTCGTAGCGAAATTTGTCGCTACACCATTTTTTGTTGAAAATAATGAGCGAAAGCAAGATGATACAGAGCATGACGATGACGCCGCCGATAAGCCCCGCCAGAAAAACGTGAGACGTTTCGTCACTATATGTAGTCGGAAAAGCCATAAAAAGCGATGCTGGCATAAATACTAGCAAGAGGAGATTGACGAGGTCCTTGTTTGTTTTGGCAGATATTAACTTCAGCTTTCCAAGCAAAAAACCTAATGCAAGAATAATTGAGATTGTGCCGAGACGCAAATAGAAGTCTACAAGATTAATACCATCCATGATATTTTTATTTTACCATAAGTACTACCGAGCAGCTCGAGCCCATCAAGACTTGTGAGCTTTTTTCTCTTTGGCTTTTTGATACTCTTTGACCAGATCACTGGCTTTTTTGCGGCCACCCATTTTTTTGTAGATTTGCTCATCGAGCGCAATAATTTTATCGAGTTTATAGCGTAGATTTTTATCTATAGCTACATCATTGCTGATATTTTTGCGCATTTCATTGATTTGTTTAATCATTCTCTCGACGCGGCGAGATTCCATATTCAACTCGATTTCCGAGTAGATTGCTATCGCTATGCTAATACCCGATACAGTCATGATGATTAGATCATATACGGTGTCCGACAGTGTTTTTGGAGATAAAATGACGGTTGCGATTCCCATAGTTATCGCAATGGCAATGAGAACAGAGATAGCAAAAATTGTTTTTCTAAAAGTATCCATAAGTATATTCTACTACTATTTATGTATAACCTTCAGCCTGAAGTTCAAACATTTCTTTATAAACTCCGTTTTGGCCGATTAAATCATCGTGTGTTCCCTGCTCAATTATTTTTCCAGCATCTAGAACAATGATTTTTTCGGCCCTACGAACCGTCGAAAACCGATGCGAGATAATAATTGTGCTTTTATGCTCTTGTTTCTTGATGATATTGCGGAATATTTCATACTCAGACTTCGCATCGACCGCAGAAGTCGGCTCGTCAAGAATGAGGATGTTTGGCGATCTAAAGAAAGCGCGCGCGATGCCGAGGCGTTGCCATTGTCCGCCCGAAAGATTAGTGGCATTTTGCGAGTCAATGTCTTTTGAGAGAATTTGATTAAGCCCGTTTTTATAATTATCCACCAACTCGCTTAGGCCAGCATCGCGCAACGCCTCTATAATTGCCTTTCTGCTATATGGTTTATCGACATTGCCAAACCATACATTTTCGCCAAGAGTGGCGAAATCATAGCGCGAATAATCTTGAAATAGGGCGCCTATCTGTGCTAAATATGATTCGCGGTTGATGCGCTCGAGGGGCTGATCATTGACGAGCACTTCTCCGCTATCTGGCGTATATGCGCCAATGAGCAATTTTATGAGGGTAGTCTTGCCGGCGCCATTCTCTCCAACGATGGCTAGACTATCACCAGGTCTTAGAGTAAAACTTACGTCACGAATGGCCGGCGTACTGGCGTGTGGATAGGTAAAATTGACGTGGCGAAATTCAATCTTAGGAATACTGTTTATTTCGACATCTCCAGAACGCTGTGCGGGCGTTTCCATAAACTCCATAAAGTCAGTAGCATTGACAAGGCTAGCACTAATCTCCGTAATACTAGAGAAGAGAGATGAGATGCTGCCAGTAAGTTGACCAAGAAGCGTACGCGTGGAAACGAATGCGCCAATTTCTAAGTGGCCGAGAATGATTTCGATAGATACCACAATTAGAACTGTATAGCCGATTATGTCCTGGAAGATATTGGCGCCAAAACGTGGCCAGAAAAATGCTCGCTCGTCATTGATATCTTGCTCTTGACTGCGACGGCGCGCCTTAATCATCTGTTGAACGAAATGCTGAGAGAGGCCGTTAAGCTCAATTTCGAGTGCCGAATCGGAGTTGGTGATTTTGCGTTCGATAGCCCAGGCGACGCGGCGGTCTTTGGTGTATTCGCGCCAATTGCGCCGATTGCGTGCGGCTAGACGAAGGCTAATGATTGAAGATGGAATAGCAGCAATGATAATAATCACAGTAATCGCCGGACTCACAAAAATCGTCGCAACAATTACAGATATTAAGCCAACAAGAGCCGACACGACAGTAATTGCGCTAGTCGAAACATACTCAATCGATAGCCCGAAATCGCGGACGCGCTCGAATTTGTCGGCGAACTCGCGACTCTCGCGCATGACGAGTGGAATTTTTATATACTTCGTAGCAATCAGCTCGCTCACATATATATATGTTTCTTGACTTGTCGAAATTGCAAGCATGCGGTAAATGGCGCCAAGAATAACATCGATGAATTGCACTGACAATAATAGCACTACGTAAAAGATAAAGCCGCCAAAATCTTGCGTATTGATGCCGCGTTGAATCTCGTTGACAACTTTACCGGCTAGGATTGCCGTGATGGATGGAACGATGGATGTGATGACGCGGTAGAACCAGAAGAAGAAACGGCGTGAACCGACTGCGCGTCGATAGATGCGCATGCAGTATAGAATCGATTTTAGATTGATGCGAGGATACTCGGGGCGCTCGCGCTCAGCTGCCTTATGTGCTTTTTTTTGGGCACGGCGAGACTGGCGTTCAGTATTTCTATGAAAGCGCGAGCGTTCCGACATTTTTTACTCTACGGTCACCGATTTGGCCAAATTGCGAGGCTGGTCGACATCGTTGCCGCGGCTTACGGCGACATAATATGCAAACAACTGCTGCAAAGTGTTCAATAGGAGTGGGGCGAGAATCTTTATGTCGCTCTTGATGCGAACAATATCGTCCGCTTCTATATCTGCCTTGCTATTAGTAAAGACAATTGTCTTACCGCCACGAGCGCGCACTTCATGAAGACCGCCGATTGATTTATCGAATAGCCAGTTATCGACAATATTAAATAACTCGAAGAAAGTATCGTCAACCAATGCGATTGGGCCGTGTTTTAACTCACCGGTAGCATATCCCTCTGCGTGCACATAAGAAATCTCCTTAAGCTTGAGTGCGCCCTCGAGTGCAATCGGGTAAGCCGTGTCGCGACCGAGATATAGTGCGTCGTCGTATTTAGCATATTTTTCCGCTAAGGCTTTCATGTCGTCATGATGCGCCTTGAGCACCTTTTCGATTTCCTTCGGAAGAATGGCGAGTTCGTTAGTGATTTTCGACACCAATTCCATGTTGCCGCCATGATATCCAGCCAACATGCCAGCAAGCATAATCATCGTAACAACCTGGGCCGTGAAGGCCTTAGTGGATGCTACGGATA
>CAMJLE010000034.1 GCA_946406665.1 uncultured Candidatus Saccharibacteria bacterium
ACTATTGTACTTATGTTTAACGCAAAAATCAAACTATTTTATTATTTCAAGTACTCGTGTAGTTTTTTCGTGTCTTTATTCTTGCGCAACTTAGCCAAAGCCTTCGCTTCAATTTGACGAATACGTTCACGTGTGACTGAAAACTCCGCGCCAACCTCTTCCAGAGTATGACTTTTACCTCCACCAATCCCAAAACGCATCTTAATAATCTTCTGTTCGCGATCAGTCAAAGTTTGTAGTATAGAGGCTATCTGTTCCTTCAAAAGTTGCGTAGCGGCCGAATCTTCCGGCGAAATCCTATCTTCGTCCTCAATAAAATCACCAAGCGAAGAATCGTCGTCCTCTCCGTCGCGCCCAACCGAAGCATCAAGCGAAGCGATATCTTGCTTAATCTTCATTACATACTCAATTTTCTCCGGCTCCATCCCCATCGCCTTGGCAATCTCCTCCGTCGACGGCTCACGGTTCAACTCTTGCGTTAAACGACGCTGTGTTCGTAAGACTTTATTAATCGTTTCTACCATATGAACCGGAATACGAATTGTGCGTGCTTGATCGGCGATTGCGCGCGTAATCGCCTGACGGATCCACCAAGTGGCATAAGTTGAAAATTTAAAACCTTTGTCTGGATCAAACTTCTCCACTGCACGCAAAAGACCCGTATTGCCTTCCTGTATCAAGTCAAGAAAATCCAAGCCACGGCCAGAATAACGCTTCGCGATTGACACCACCAAACGCATATTCGATTCGGCCATTTTATCTTTGGCTTTTTTCTTTTCTTTTTCGGTGCCATTTATTATTTTTTGCGCCAATTCATACTCTTCTTCAGCCGTCAGCAACGGTATCTTGCCAATCTCGCGCAAATACAATTTTACCGAATCGTCCGCCACCTCATCATAAGTAGCTGATTCTAAATCTATGCTAAAATCTTCCTCACCCTCTTCGCCCATCTCATCAAGCGTAGGCTCGTCTAGTTCATCATCTAAACGCAAATCTTTTTCGTCTTCGTCCATTTCCTTCCTTTATCATTTAACGCACAAAAGTACTGTGCTTTTGCAAATGTTTGTGTTGAAAAGTTTTTGTATATTTTTGATCAATCTTATACTTCTCCTGGATGGGCTACCAAAATAAGCCCGCCGTCCAGCTAATTTAGTTAGAGTTATATCATAGTTTTATTTTTGTCGCAATATTTTGTTCAATTTTTGCATCAATTCGCTTTCAAGCTGCTCATCACCGCCCTCTTCCGCTTGTCGAATCTGTTCTTCCAGATTCTTCCGCTCCTCCTCTAGGCGCTCAGACTTCACCTTCACAAGCAAAGCTTCAGCCTCTCGCGTCAATTCCTCACTTCCCCAATTTCCGTATTTTTCATCAAATATAAAACTCAGCTCATCTTCATCAAATTGCTTTACCTCAAAGTCGCCCAAATCAACCTTACCGGACTGCGCCAACGCTGCCAAACTTTTTTCAGCCCTACTTTCTATCGTTGTACTTTTTACAACAGTAGTCTTCTTTAGCCGTTTTTTCTCTGGCTGCGCTATTTTCTTTGCCCGAAATGCCTCTAGTGATATCCCCAAACGCTCCGACGCAATCATTTCATACTTCTCGCGCAACACGGTATCTTCGGGGTCTATCTGCTCAATCAAACGTTTTGCCTCCGTCGCATATTCCTGAAAACCTTTCTCAGTTTTCAAATTGTACTTCGCTACGTATTTTTCCAGCAGCCACTCCAAAGCCGGCCGATAATTCTGCACCGCCTCCTGCCATAACGCCGGATCCTTCTGAATTAGCTCATCCGCATCTTTGCATCCGTGATAATCATCAATCACCGACAAATAAATCCCAAACTTCGACGCCATCGAAATCGCCCGTTCCGCAGCACGCACACCTGCCTCGTCGCCATCATACGCTAGACGAATGTCGTTCGTTAATCTCGCAAAGCTCTTCAGGTGCATCTCCGTCATCGCCGTTCCCGCCGTCGCCACCGCCTGGCATACCCCCGCCTGGTGAGACGAGATAACATCCATATTTCCCTCGACCACCACCACGAAATCTGACCTCCGAATCGCATCTTTCGCCTGCGAAAGCCCAAAAATATGCCTTCCTTTGTTGTATATTATCGTCTCCGGCGTATTCAAATACTTCGGCGAATTATCATCTTTCTCAATAATCCTGCCCGTAAAACCTATCACTCCTCCAGATACATCCATCAACGGCACCGTCATCCGTCCTTTAAACAAATCTCCACCAAACCGATTTACTAGCCCAGCATCTTCGATTTCTTTATCCGTATAGCCACGCTTTTTTAAAAAATCCACCAAGGCTCGCCCAGACTTTGGCGCATAGCCAATCCGAAAATTTTCTACAGTCTTCTTGTTCAGATTCCTCTGGTAAAACACATATTGCATCACTGCTTTATTCTTCGTCAGGCACACTTGAAAATATCGCGTCGCTAGCTCCAAACAATCTCGAATCCGCTGCTTATGCGCCGCCTGCTTCCTGTCGTCCGACGAATATTTCCTCAACTCTACACCTGCCTGTCGCGCCAATTTCTCGAGCGCTTCGCGAAAAGTGCACCCCTCCATCTCCATCACGAAAGTAAAAATGTCGCCACCTTTATTACTCGAAAAATCATGCCATATCCCCTTTTCTGGCGAAACCATAAAACTCGGCGTCCTATCTGTCCCCCAAGGTGAATGCCCCTTAAAATTCCGCCCAGCACGCTTCAGCTCGATGTATTGCCCAATCACATCCTCGACTGCCAACCTTGCCCGGATTTCTTCCTTAGCATCCTCCATACCAAAATTATAGCATCCAACCAACAGATACGCGACCCCTATACCCCGCACATCGCAAAACTACCTCATCTCGCTTGTGATATAATTAATTCATGGATAATCAATCTTATCTCAACCAAATAGCCGTCAAAGGAAAGCGTACTAGCAGTGGCGAACCTCTCCTTAGCCCACTCATGATCAAACTTATCATCGCCGGAGTTATCGCACTTATTACCATCATCGTCGTCGGCGTCATGGTCAGCAGCTCAAACGCCAAAGTTACACAATCATACGAGCGTCTTTATCTTCGCATTTCTCAAATGACCGGAAACAAGGGCCCTTACAACAAATACGCAAAATTCATCAACTCTTCCAGCCTAGCCGGCCACGCCATCCGACTCGAAACCTCCATCGCAAACACCAACAAAAGCCTCGAGCCACTCCTTGGCAAACTCAACGTCAAAAAAGACAGCATTACAAAGGAAGTCAAGAATACCGAAACTACCTCTTTCAATACTTACATGAGCAAGCTCGAGCGCGCCTCTATGAGTGGCCAAATGGATTTATATTACTCTAGCCTTACTGCAGAGCGAATTATGCAGATAATCACCATCGAGAAACAAATCCTCAATAAAACCAACAATGATAGCCTCAAAGCCGTCATTAATAACTCACTAAACGACCTAGAACCCCTCTACGACAACTTCTACGACGCTAGTAATTCACTCAACTAATCTGCAATAAAAAAGTCCCCCAATAAGGGGGACTTTTTTATTCGCCATCCGGCACAGATATTTCAAAGCTATGGCGTATCAAATCTAATATTTCTTCATCCGTCAGCTGTCCGCTGCATATTATTTCGATACCATTTCGCCCTAAAGATCGACTTTCCATCACGCTCTCATAGCGTTCCTGCAGAACTTTACTCAGTTTTCGATCGCATCGCGTTTCTATTCTTAACGGCGAAGTCTTTTTCTCGACAATCAGAAAGATTTTCTCGCCACGCTCAAATAGGCGCAACTCGCCGTCGCTCCGCTCCGTTACGTCGCCTAGCCCCAAAACGTACTTTACGATATCATCTTCCGATACCATTTCAGCTCCTCAATACTACCCCGAATATCATCTAGGGCTCGATGATTTTCTGGCTTCGCAAAGCTCCTATGCAACGCATTCTCAAAGAAAATTTTCCACGCGCTCACATCGAGCATCCGGTAATGCAGCTTAGCATTCAACTTTGGCCACTCGTTCTCGATAAATTTGCGATCCTGGTGAATCGAATTTCCAGCCAAATAAACCGTGTCACCGAAGTTTTTCTTCACGAATTTAAGTAATTCTTTCTCGACAATCTCCGGAGCTTGTCCCTTACTATTCTGCGCCATCAACGCATCAAAAGACGCGCGATTCTTTTCCCAGAATTCCCCCACCATACGCTCACGCAT
The DNA here is from genome assembly GCA_946406665.1 of uncultured Candidatus Saccharibacteria bacterium. Taxonomy (GTDB): domain Bacteria; phylum Patescibacteriota; class Saccharimonadia; order Saccharimonadales; family Saccharimonadaceae; genus UBA2834. The sequence continues at coordinate 4,214 of CAMJLE010000034.1, forward strand.
CAGCTCTTCGTCGCATTTTACAATCGCCGTATATGTATCATATTCATTAAAATCCCAATCGGTCGCAATTGCCGCAACCTCAAGGATCCTATCGTCCACCGGCGATAATCCAGTCATCTCCAAATCGACCCACAAAAGCGTCGCTTTGTTAGTAGCACTTGCCATTTACTATTTCTTAATATCCAACTTCAAAAGTTTGACCACAAAATATACTACAAAAGCCAAAACCAAGAAGTTGATTAAATCATTAATAAATTGGCCGTAATGCAAAATCGCAACCTCACCCGCCGGCGTCTTACCCATCACGAGCTCAAGGCCACGAATACCATCGGCGCTACCCAGCAAAAATCCGAGCGGCGGCATGATGATATTATTAATCAACGAGTTGACCAATCCGCTTGCGGCAGTACCAAGTACCAAACCAATCGCCAAGCTAACTACGTTTTGCTCCTTAATAAAAGCAATGAAGCCGCTACCAGCCCCTTTTACTTTACTGAGCCCTTTGCTTGCCAATTCTTTTCGCGTAGGCTTTTCTTTTTCTTCAGCCATATTTTCCCTTCTGTTTACTTACCTTAAATATAGCACATCCTCAAAAAAATTGACAAACCACCCGCAAGCATGGTATAATTCGCCAGCACTTTTACAC
>CAMJLE010000035.1 GCA_946406665.1 uncultured Candidatus Saccharibacteria bacterium
CTTCGCGCAAAAGAATTTGCAATTCTAAAATCAATCGGCATGTCGCAAAAAGAATTTAATCACATGGTGCGTCTTGAGAGTGTCCTATATACTACGCACGCACTTATGATTGGCCTGCCGATTGGTCTTCTGATTTCTTACGGCATCTACAAGCTTTTGGATGAAGGCATGCTTGAGTTCGGCTGGCTTATCCCGTGGTGGGCCATAGCGATATCTATTATCGCCGTCGCATTACTTGTCGCCGGCATCATGCGTTACTCAATGCGCCAAATCCGCAAACAGAGCATCATAGAAACGATTCGAAAAGAGAGTTTCTAGCCACATTGAGAAGTTGCGTGGTTGCTAAAACATAACACTTATGGTAATCTAGAAGCAAATTTAACAAGGAATAAAAATGCAGAAACAGAAGAATGCGCAATTGATAGTTATTGGCATACTAGCTTTCGCTGTTCTCTTTATGTCGATTGGTTTTGCAGCCTATTCGCAGAAGTTGAATATTAGCGGCCTTGCAAGTGTTGGCGCCAACCGTTGGAGCGTACACTTTAGCCCTAGCAGCTATCAATTAGGTGAGGGGAGTGTAGTAGAAAACTCCAAAGAAATAACTGATACGGCTATTTCCTATGACATTACACTGAAGAAGCCTGGCGATTACTATCTTTTCCAAATCGACGTCGTCAATGATGGTCAATACGCGGCGGTTCTTGACAGCATCAATATGTCTGAGCTTCCAACTGCTATGCAAGAGTATATCACCTATACTGTTACGTATGACGATCTCGAGTTCGACCATAGCACTGACCATATTGCCGCCGCACTTCCTACTGCGACCGGCATGAATCGCAAGGTTGCCATGGTTCGCGTGGCCTATGAGTCGCCCGATGGACAAAAAGTAAAGCCTCTCGAGGAGCCTCTTGAGCTTAATCTAACTGCTGCGCTAAACTTCAGCCAAGCAGAATAGTCGACTCATGCGCGTAAGGCGAAACGAACGTCTTATTTATGCGATAGAGGTGGCGTTTGCGCTAGTAGCCGCAATTCTTTGGGCCACCACACCCCAGCATTCATTCACCGTCAAGGTCTACTGCCTCGCATTTATGCTGGGCGCAATTCTAATCGTATCTCTGGTGTTATTAGGGTACCGTCGCGATAAGTACTACTTGAGGGCGTACGTATCGCGCCTGGTGATATCGTGCGCGTTAATGGTTGCGATAATCTGTTTTGCACTGGGCCTATTGCTAGGATATACTCATAGCTCTTTCCCGAAAACGGCGAGCGAGCTATTCGGCATCTTTTTGCCAACCGCGCTAGTGGCGGTAGAGACGGAAATACTACGGTATGTCATCTTTCGGTCGTATTGTCGCTACAAAACAAATGTTGCAATTTTTACAACAATAACGGTAATAATGAATATCCTGCTAGTCCTAAGTGCTACTTCGTTCGTTAGTTTTGAAGCGACTTACATTACGCTTTGCACGGCGTTCTTGCCGATTATTGCAACGGAATTATTGTGCAGTTATTTATGTCTCAATGCGGGTCTGCAACCTGCATTAATCTATAAACTAATCGCTCGCCTCTATCCGTTCGTATTGCCATTTTTGCCGAATCTTGGCCATTTCCTGTATGCCGTAGTGGCTTTAATGCTGCCAGCGCTCATTTTTCTTCTCACTCGCAATCTCTTGCTGGGTAATTTAAAAAATCAGGGGCGCATCAAGCGACGCAATCGAGTTATCGTTGCAGTACCGATCGTTATAGCTTTCGTTGTGGTAATTTCTTTAGTTTCTGGCATATTCAAATATCAAATTATAGCTATCGCGTCGGATTCAATGATACCGACTTTTGAGCGCGGCGATGCTGTAATTCTAGAGAAATGTCCAGCCGTCGATATTAAAGAAGATGATATACTTATATTTAAGCACGAGGGGATTGTTGTTACGCATCGTGTCGTGCGCACTCGAAAGAATGGAAACTCTCGTCAATTTATTACAAGAGGCGATCATAACGAAAACGAAGATCCTTTCGTAGTAGAAGAATCTCAAGTAGTTGGTCGCGTTTTAATCATAAATAAGTTTATCGGCTTTCCGACCGTATGGCTTAACGAATTATTTAGGACAAAACAATCATGACCGGACAAATACACTACGATTACAGCAAGCGAATTCTTGTGATGATATTAGTTTTTGCCTGTGCAGCATTTGGGGCTTTCTTGTGCATTCTAGGGTTTGCTCCGCACGACAAGCCTGATCTTGTCCAGAAGACCAACAACAAAATAGATTACACGGTCAAACTGAAGCCAAACGAGTATTTCGATAAAGATACTCTCCCATCAGGCGGTAAGTATATCGCAAATCTCATCGATCATTTCAACATTGAATACGCTAACAATATCGCATTCTCGTCGCCGGTTTCGGGAGACTATTCGTATCGCATAATTGCAACAATCAGCGCCGATGAGAGTAAGGGGGCCAATAGTGTTAGTTACTGGTCGCGCGATTATGAGCTATTCAAGTCGGACAAAATAACAGTATCAAACGTACAAAAGATTAACTTTTCGCGTTCTATTAGAGTCAAGTACGACACATATAACGAAATGTTGCGGAAGTTTAAAAAGCAATATGCGTTAACCGCAAACGGCAGACTCAAAATATCCCTCATTCTAACGGGGGATCTAAAATCCGAAAACGTCACCAAAGACATCCCGCTCAAGTCTTCAATGGATATGTCGGTTCAGCTTACCCAACAAGCCGTAGAAGTTAAAATAGATACGGACGCAGATAACAGCGAGATTGTACTTGCTTCGGCACAAAAACTAGACGAGGATATGCTATTGGTTAGCCGGATAGCCGGCATGGTGCTAATAGTGGTTGCCCTGATAGCAGGCTATACGTCGCATTATGTGGGGAAGATCAAGGAAGCGAGCGCCGAGTTTGACGATAATGTCAGAAAATTGCTATCCGCCTACGACAGCATTATTGTTGATCTTAAGTTTGCGCCAAATTTATCTGGAATTAAAACATCGGAAGTTAATGATTTCGATGAGTTACTCGATGTTTACAATTCGGTCCACATGCCAATTAATCATTATTCCGGAAAGAACACTAGCACTTTCGTGATAGTTGACGGCAAAATGGCTTGGAAATATGTAATTCGCCTGAGCGATTATAAATAATTATCGAGGAAAGTCCATTACGGCGACTTTTGGTAAGTCACTATCCAGCCCTAAGATATGGCCAACCGTTTTTATCTCAGCTTCGTTGAAATATTTCGTAAACAAATCCACTGTCCCGAGCTCGTCATATCCGAAGTTATCTCCGCGATAATGCATTGGAATGGTGCATTTTGGCGATAGTTCTCCTACTATTACTGCAGCCTGTTTTGCATCGATAGTGTAAAAACCGCCGATAGGTATCATTAATATATCTAAATTCTGTAAGAGCTTCTTTTGCTCCGCGTTCAACTCGCACCCGAGATCCCCTAGGTGCGCAATCCGCAAGCCTTCATGTTCGATTACGTGTATCGTATTTGGCCCGCGCAACGCTCCGTGTTGATTGTCATGCCAGCTTGGTATTTCGGTAATCTGAAAGATTGCGCCATCATCGGGAATAATCGTAACACAGTCAACCCCATAGTGGTCTGCATGCTGATGGGAATAGATTACCTTTGATGCCGAGAGCCTAAGTAGCGGGCAACCCGGGACCGACCCGTCTTGATACGGGTCAATAACTAGCGAATCATTAATTCGAAAGCATGAGTGTCCAAACCATTCTATCTTCATGACGTTAAATCTCAATCAGCTCATAATCTCGCGACCCGAGGCCTGCCGCTTCTGCGACTTCTATAGTGTGCTTTCCATTCATGGAATCTACACGTTCCATAAAATGATCACGACCTGGATCGTCGCTCGCTTCGATTAGGTCCATGCAAGCCTGATCAATCGCAACCGGGTCGAGGCTTGCCAGAATGCCGATGTCCGCCATACATGGATCTTCCGCTATCACGCTACAATCGCAATCTACGGATAAATTAACCATCATATTGATATATGCAAGATTTTTCCCGAACATTTCTATTATGGTCGATGCGGCATCTACCATACTTTCGAGAAAGAAATCATGCGGAGTCTCGACCTGCCAGCACTCTATATTGTCATCGGACTGCCCGGCCGAATGGATGAGGGCTTTTCCCCTAGAGGAAGCGCAACCAATCGAGATTTGCTTTAGCGCCCCGCCGTAGCCACCAGCTGGGTGCCCCTTGAAATGTGATAATACCAACATAGAATCATAGTTTCGAATATTCTTACCAAGGAGGTTTTCTTTTAGGTGCCTTCCGTTTTTTATCGGGACTACCAAATCTGGCCCCTCTGCGTCCATCAGGTCTACTTTGAAATACTTATTCCAGCCATGCTTTTCGATGAGTTTTAAATGACCTTCAGTATGGTCGCGCACCCCTCCGGCTATATCTCCATATGCGGTATTGCATTCTACTACGGTGCCACCTAGTCTATCTATAATCGGGCGCACGAATTCTGGTCGCACGTAATTTTGGTTGCCGTCTTCTCCAGAATGTAGCTTTACGGCTAATTTGCCAGGCAAAGATATTTGCAGGGCACTGTATGCATCCAGTAGGGCTTCTGGGCTAACGTTCTTTGTGAAAAAGACCTTAGATTTGGGCATTTTAAAACTCCTTTATACTATTATAACGAATCATCGGCGCCAGCAAGAGGCTTGCATTTCGCTTCGCAAAGTGATAAAATATACCATGTACAATTTGGGTCGGTAGCTCAGTTGGTTAGAGCACGAGCCTCTTAAGCTTGGTGTCGTGGGTTCGAATCCCACCCGACT
>CAMJLE010000036.1 GCA_946406665.1 uncultured Candidatus Saccharibacteria bacterium
GTATCTTTTGCAACGTTTCATTATTTAGTGCGGAAGTGCGCGCATTTTGGTATGCATTTTGTCTTAGCGTGGTTAGGCTATCGTGCTTTCAGCCTATTCTTTGACAAGCGCTTCTATACACTCGTTGCCACCATTTCACTCTTCGGATTAGCCGCCGTTTTTGACGAATTAATCCAAAGCGTGTCGCCAGGGCGAGCCATGATGTTAGGGGATGCGATGATTAATGTTTCGGGCGTACTGTGCGGGGCAATAGTGGGTGTTTTGAGTGCGGCATTATTCGGAGTGCTCAAGCGCTTATGGGCAGCACTGAGACGCTTATGGGGACATTTCCTATCGATTCCGTCAAGCTAGTATCATATGAGACGAATAAGCCATTTTACTACCGCAAAGTGGCTGCCTACTATTGACCTCAAAGGTTATTAGTGGCATAATTGAGACATTGTTGGCGAAAACTTATGTCTTAATAGGCGATTTGGATTCGCCTGCAATTTTTTACAGAGAGGGGGTGAACATTTTGGAAGAGAGTCGTGTTTTACGCATAAACGGAGAGGAGTATATTCTAAGCGCCACTAAAGAAAAATATATTCTGCTCCACGACGATACGATAACCGTCAACGGAAGAACTCTATGTAGGATCCAGAAGGTAGGTAGCCCCATGGAGATTAACATTGGGGCCGAAGGCGAGAAGATGATAATCGAGCCGGGAACTAAAGGTGGCTATATAGAGAGTACAGAAAATCTCTCGCAATATTGCCGCTCGTGGGTCGGAGATGGAAGTATCGTATACGGTAGCGCTACAATACAAAGAGATGCAGTAGTGCTAAACTCTAAAGTGTCGAGCGAACCGATAGTTATCGAGGAGATGAAGTTTGGGGACATGGTGGTCCACAAAAAGACAATCATCGCAGTAACCATCTCCGGAAGTGTCGTAGTAAAAGATTCTACGATAGAGGGCCCTTGTTGGATTGCTGCGCTTGATTCCGTAATCGAAAACGCAAAGATCATCGGATCCGACAGCCGTAAACACCCAGAGTTGCCCCATTTTGACCCCGAGTCGGGGTCAGTAATAAAAAACTACAGCAACAACTGGGGAGGCATACCGATTAGTTTTCAAGGCTTAAGACGGCTGCTCTGCGACAAAAGCTATGGAGTGCAAATCCACGGCGAAAGGATTCAGATTAAGAGGGCCACAATAAAGGACGGCGTTCGTATCCGCGGACACAATATCAGCGTAAGCCGTTGCGTCTTAGCGGAGGATTTAGCGATAGAGGGGGAAGATTATATTTCTGTCACTAATCGCGGAATATATCCTGCCCGGAGACGCCTCGACCAGAGCTAAAATGGCCGCCCCGTAACGGGACGGCCTATTTTTTATGCCATAAAAAAGGCCCCGGGCGGATGAATCGCCTGGAGCCCAATAGGTGCTGAGGTTAGTTAATAAGCGACTGTTTCATCGCGATAGCCATTCTCAGACTCCCGATCGAACCCTTGACTACATCAAACGCATAAAACGTCCTGAAATCTTTGAGGTTGCCTCGTCCATTCAGTCGAGTCAACTCTTCGTTGCAAGCTTCGAGGGCCTCACGAAGTTCGTCTAACGTCATGGCCGACAGGCCGCCCGCGCTTTTCATATCTTCTTCGGACAGGCCGTATCTGCCCGTAAGGCCTTCTTTGTCGAGATAATCATGCAAGAAAGACATCTTCTTAACCTCCATTTTAAACTACTAGGCTTCCACTTTCGTGGCTGCCCAACAACAGATATTATCATTATATCACAAAACTGCATTTTTTGCAAGTGTGCTATACTCTACTCATATGCGGAGCGTTAAATTGCTTGTTAAAGATCTGATATTCCCCATTATTTCTGTCGCTATTTTCTCCGTGATAGCTAGCATGAATTTAGGCCAACCTATCTGGTATGATGAAGCTTATTCGGCCTATTTAATCCGCGGAAGCTTCACGGATATTTGGCAGATGACCGCGCTAGATGTCCATCCCCCGTTTTATTATTTCTGCCTGAAGATCTGGTCTGGACTATTCGGCAGTTCGGAAATAGCACTTCGTTCTATGAGCGTGTTTTTTACAGCAATTGGATTGCTGCTCGCATACTACCTATTTCGACGCTGGTTCAATAAGCGCACGGCTAATCTCGCAAGTATCTTTATGGCATTGTCGCCTTTTTTGATACGTTACGCGCAGGAGGCGAGAATGTATGGACTCATTTTCGCAATCGTAATGAGCGCAACCCTAGCTCTCGATATTGCCCTAAAGTCGAAGAAAAAGTCGGCTTGGGCTTGCTACGCCATTTTGATTGCGCTAGGAATGTGGACACATTATTTTGCCGCACTGGCTTGGATTGCGCATTTGATATATATCGGAGTCTATATGTATAAGCAAGGGCTAGACAAGAATGTGTTCTGGACATATCCACTGGCCGTAGGATGTTTTTTGCCTTGGCTACCGACGGCGATAAAGCAATTTCTTGACGTGCAAAACGGCTTCTGGATTCCAGAAGTAGACATCAACACGCCGGTCGGCATTATTTCGCAAGGATTAATGTTGGAAAAACCTAGCGCCGTGACCGATTGGCGCGCAATGCTGCTGTTAGCTGCACTCTGCGCAGTGGTCGCATTAGCAATTAAGAAGCTAGCCGCTACCAAAAATAAGGAGCGGAAAAATTTCAGTTTTCTCGGCGTGATGGTAGCCGTTCCGCCATTTGCCCTGATTATTCTTTCCCTGCCCCCATTTAAGCCAACTTTTGTCGCGAGATATGTAACCTATTCGATTGCCTTAATGCTAGGTTTAATAGCCTGCATAATTACTTTGCCAAGCAAAAAGAAGGAGCGCGTCTTTGGCATAGTGGCCGCCATTTTAATGCTAAGCTGCATCGTTTGCGGAGTTGCTCAGACACTTTCGCGCAGTAGCGATAGCGCAACGAAAGATATTATTACGCGCGCAAAACAGGCCGAGAAGACGGTTATCTTATTTGACGGCGACGAAATGGACGATTTTGATGCGTTTTTCTATGAATCTAAAGAGAGTCCTATCTATGAGACGAATATTGACTTCAAGTGGGGAGCGCTGGAGCCGATTCGGCGCTACGGACAGAATTATACCGAAGATACAAGAGGCTTGCTTGCCAATCAAAACAACTTCTGGCGCATTGTCGACAAAAGCCTCGAGAAGAATGAAGTGTTTGAAGGGTACTCTGCTGGGGTCAAGTTAGAGAATGACCAATATTCGGCAATATTATTCGAAAAAGCCAACTAGCTACATTATCGACGGTGAGATATTCTAATTACTAACTTATTCGTGCAGACTCTAAAAAACCGCGACCAAACTGGCCGCGGTCATACTTACACCCTCTTCCATTCATTAATTAAGCGGACGACGGCACGAAGGCAACCTTCTTGCGAAATGTAGCATTCTTCCAGATTGAGTGGAGTTCGCGCATATATGCGAGCAGAATGCTTCATTCTGGCAATATCCTGCTCTGTCAACGCTCCTTTTCGTATCGAAGATTGATACTGCATTCCGAACATTATATCGGAACGGAGTTCATCGATACTTAGTTCGGGATTCTGGAGACCAAACTCTTGCCCCTGGTATAAACAGGCATATTGCGGTTTTCCCTCTAACATCATCGCCACTAGCTCTTCGCCCGATCTGCCGGTTAAGGATGTAATCCTAGGCCGATCATGACTTTCCAGCGAAGCGACATACCACGGCACCCGCGACCAATCATGCAATACTCTGCGCAAACGATTGACGTCTTCTCCTGCTTTGATAAGCATCATTTTGTGATCAAAGGCATCCGGTACAGATATGTTGAGCGTGGCACTGAGCGGCGCCTTCGGCCCCGCTAGCTTGTTCGCGAAGTGCTTAAGCGGCATTCCCGCCTCGCTGATCGTGAATAGATCCGTTTCGCCGAACAGCTCTCGCAGAACTGCAACGGTTTCGTTTCGCATATAGTAATGCAAAACACCAGCATACGCGCCGAGCGACCGCGGCAACCGAGTCTTGTGCATACTTTTCACGAGGAACGGAGCCGAATCGAGTCGAAAACCGGCAACCCCACGACTAGACCAGAATTCGATTATCTTCTTGAACTCCGTGACCACGTCGGAGTTGCGCCAGTTTAAGTCGGGCTGCGCCTTATTAAATAAGTGTACATAGTATCGTCCGATGCTTGGCGCATACTCGAAGGCCGTTCCACCATCAAACCAGTTGCCCCACCCCAAATCCTCGTCTGCCCAGAGGAAATAGTTCCTAAACTTCTCCTCGCCGCCCAAGGCTTTCTGAAACCATTCGTGCTGATCCGAAACATGATTAAGCGGAAGATCGAGGAGTACACCGATTTCTAGCTCTTTCGTCGCTTTGACGAAGCTATCGAAGTCGCCCATGCTGCCGAATCGTCCGTGAACTTCATAATAGTTCCTCACGTCGTAGCCACTATCTATATGCGGACTATCGAAGATTGGGCTTAGCCAGACGTAATCTATGTCGAGACCCTGCTCTTTTAGATACCCAATATGTCTGACAACCTCCGCAAAACTACCCCACGCCAACATCCAGATCTGATATATTAGTTTGCGAGCGTTGCCCGCAACCAGTTTACTACTCATAGCCCCCTCCTTTATTTTTCTACTTAAAAATGTACGATTAATATCAATAATAATTAGACCATATACTCCATAATTAGTCAATCCACTCAACAAAAAACTCCCCCGGGCTTTCGCCAAGGGAGTTTTAAACTCTAAATTCCGCTGGAGCCGCCTTCGAGACTTGAACTCGAGACCCCTTCCTTACCATGG
>CAMJLE010000037.1 GCA_946406665.1 uncultured Candidatus Saccharibacteria bacterium
CACATTTTCTTTTCCAACAAAAATGGTGAGTCCGGTGAGACTTGAACTCACGACATTGCCTAGCGGCAATAAGGCAGGTGCCGTATTGACTCTACTCGACTAAAGTCTCGAACAAGCACCTGAGCTACGTTCAAAGCTCACCATACTCACATTTTCTTTTCCAACAAAAATGGTGAGTCCGGTGAGACTTGAACTCACGACACCCTGCTTAAAAGGCAGGTGCTCTAACCACCTGAGCTACGGACCCAATAGGGTTATTATACGCCAAAATGAGATAAAATCAAGTCGCATGCCGATTGGCGGGGTGCCAACGGATATTATGAGGCGAGGCGCAAAAATAGTATAATCGGAATATGAAGAGAATTTCTTTTTCAAGTTTTAGAAGGTATGGCGCATTGGTTCTTCGGGTGATTTGGACTGTCATTTTGGGGATTGCGCTGTTTTGGCTTTATAAGAATTATCTGTCTAGTGGCGAGGTTTTGCGTGGGCAAAATGCGAAGTTTTCGTCAACGCCGCTATTGGCAACTGGCGTAATAGTGATTTTGGTAGTATTGAGTCTATATAGATTAGTAGCAGGGCTGTTTGGGCGGGTTCTTATATTTGAAGATCTTTTGCGAGATAAAGAGGTGAGAGTTGTGACCGACACAGATGATAACGGTCACACGAGAGAGACGTATTATTATTACTTATATTTTGAACAAATATATGGAAAATATGCGAAGAGGATGGAGGTTTCGGAGAAAACATACGAAAACTCAAACATTAATGAGAGATACTATGTTGGTATTATTAACGGCAAATTGAGTGGTCGGGTCTATTACGTAAAATCGAGTGAATTGTCGGATGTGGCCAAGCATGCGATTGTGACGGATATCCGTTCTTTGGGCGAAAAGGCGCATTGGCGTTGGCGAGCGCCAGAAGAGAAGAAGGTCAAGGCGCACGCCGGGGTAAAGCAGATAACTCCGGAGCAGATAGTCGAGGATATGTATGCGTATGAAGAAGAGGGTGGAGCGAAGAGGAGAAAGCATTTTCCATTTATTTTTACCTTGGTAGTGGCTGTGGTTGCTTTAACGCCGGTCGCAATGTCGTTGTCCAAGGTTGATTCTTCTTTGACGGCATTCGTTCCGGCAACTTTAGCATTAATGGCGATGTATGTACCGATCGCATTCGTAGCTTTGCTACCTATACTCCTAATACATTGGCTGTCTATGAGCGGGGTTAGAAATAAAAAGAAGCTAATTCTAGCGAAGCACTATAGGGTGGTTTTGGAGGTAGTTGACGCTACGGAGGATTATGATAATGGCAGCCTCAGCTTTAGGGATATACACAAACTGATGCCTATTCGACTCGCTAGTGGACGGGCTATTAATTTGAGCCGTGGAAGTTTTAATGACGTGAAGCCTGGCGATAAGTTATACGTGGTTTATTTGGATTCGAGCAACGCACGCGACAACAATAGCATTGTGGCGGTATATCAAGAGAAGCTCGGTAAGCTCGATTTTGGTTTCGATGTGGAATGGGCGAATTGAGGGGTATCTATGGTTGTGCAATATCACTAAGCAAGGGTGTATTATTGAGATAATGAAGGGCTTAGAAAGTTTTAATAGTGGCGAAAATGAATCTTCGGAAGAGGATTTGCATAAGAGTTTCGTAGATTATCTTGTCGGTGTGGGCGAAGAGCCGAATTGGCGGAGCGAAGAGCAGATGGATTCGGTCTTGGCGGAATTGGCGAATAGTAGGAGTGCTAGGGATAAGTTGAGGGAAGAATTGGCGGAGTTTACTAGTAGTCCAGAGGGGAACGCCTATGTGGAGGATTGCGTTACTAAATACGTAAGTGGCGAACGAGACTCCATGTCAATAAGAGAAGATGTGCTAAGTTTTTTGGTTAGAGATGTTATTGACAAGAAGTGGGCGGATTTTCTTGCGCAGAAACAGCCAGATATCTATAAGCCGGATGAGCAGTCTGTAAAAGATGGATTAAAGCAGGATATTGTAAAACTACTGCTTAATTCAGAGCGGCGAGGGTTGGATAGGAGGCTATTAGATGCCTTGCCTGATGGGGGGATAGATTTTGCGCATCTAGATGTGGAGAAGATTACTCCGGTAATAGAAGGGTTTGTGGGTATAGTGGCAGAAAAGATGGGATTGGAGAGTGTTCCGGAAGTGGCGATAAGCGTATCGTACGATGAGCGAGAGAAAGGTTATTGTCATAACACAGGAAGCTCTTCGGGGGGTTTAGATAGGATTTCAATAGACGTAAATAGTCATTCTTCTATGGCTGCTATTGCGGACGCGCTGTCTCATGAGCTATTTCATCGCCGACAGACTGGAGTCCAAGATTACGACGCGGGAGGCTTGGCACAGAAGTTGTATATTAATAGACAATATTATATTGATCCCGAAGTAGACTATGAGCGGTATAGGTTGCAACTAAGGGAGATGCAGGCTTGGTATGTAGGGGAACAGGTAGGGGCACTATTTAGGGCGGATTATTTAGATAGACATCCTGAAAAAGTTGCAGAAATGGCCGAGATGTATGCGAAGATTGAGAATGGTGAATATGATTCGGCGAAAGTTGAGGATGGGCTTGATGCGGCGTATTACCGAGATGCCAGGGATAGGTTGGCGCGCTTGCAGAAGCAGGAGTAATATGCTAAGATTATTGCAGACTTTATGGGCGGTTAGCTCAGTTGGCTAGAGCGCGTCTTTGACGTAGACGAGGTCATAGGTTCGAATCCTATACCGCCCACCAGAAACGAAAAACGCCTTTTATGGCTGTTTTTTGTTGGCTTGTGTGGCCTTATGGTGCTTAAGCTTTACTCCATAAGCGGTATCTGGTATAATTTGGGTAAGTTTTTATTAATCGCGGGAATGAGCGAAATACTCGTTCCTGTTTTATTTGCGGGCAGGTAATAAATGAAAGATAAGAGTAAAATTCGCAATGTGGCAATTATTGCGCACGTCGACCATGGTAAAACCACTTTGGTGGATGCTCTTTTGAAACAGAGCAATACTTTTCGAGAAAATCAGGCCGAAATGGGCCAAACTTTGATTATGGATTCGGGCGATCAGGAGCATGAGCGTGGAATTACAATCACGGCAAAACAGACCGCGGTTTTCTATAATGGCTACAAGATTAATATTATTGATACGCCAGGGCATGCGGACTTTTCTGGAGAAGTTGAGCGTACGCTCAATATGGCAGATGGCGTATTACTGATTGTAGATGCGCAGGAGGGGCCGATGCCGCAAACGAAATTTGTGCTTCAGAAAGCTCTAGAATTGTCTTTGACGCCGATTGTTGTGATTAATAAAATAGACAAGCCGGCGGCGCGTTTGGGCGAGGTTGAAGATGAGATTGGCGACTTGTTTTTGGAATTAGCAACAAACGAGGAACAGCTAAAATACCCAACGTATTATGCGATTGCGCGCGATGGGAAGGCTGGCAAAACGCCAGAGTTGGACAATGATTTGCACGTAATCTTCGATGCAATTATTAATGAAATTCCAGAGCCGCAGGTAGATAGCGACGATGCGAAAGGTGCGCAACTTTTGGTGGCGGCGCTGGCGGCGGATAGCTATTTGGGAAAATATGCGATTGGCAAGATATTCCGTGGGCACCTGAAAAAGAATGAGCCCGTCTCGATAATGAAGGTTAATGGCGACACTGTGCGCGGTAAGATTGATAGCCTATATACTTATCGAGGCCTGGGCAGAGAGGAAACGACCGAGGCGATTGCTGGTGATATTGTAGCTTTGGCTGGCGTGGGGGCGGCTTCGATTGGCGACACGATTGCTACTGGCGACAATCCAGAGGCTTTGCCGACAATTGAACTAGAAGCGCCTACGCTAAGTATCTATATAGGGCCAAATACTTCACCGCTAAAAGGTCGTGAGGGCGAATTTACGACTTCGCGTCAGATTGGAGATCGCTTGAAGCGAGAGCTCGAGACGAATATTGCATTGCGTCTAGAGCCGCAGGGTTTGGGTTATAAAGTTTCTGGACGTGGCGAGCTACACTTGTCGGTCTTGATAGAAACAATGCGCCGCGAGGGTTACGAGATGGAAGTTGGGCGCCCGGAAGTGGTTTATAAGATGGAGGATGGCGTCGAGATGGAGCCGGTTGAAGAATTGACAGTCGAAGTTGCGTCGGAATTTGTAGGCGCCGTCTCGCAAGAACTGGGCGTGCGCAAGGCAGAATTAGTAGAGCAAGAAATGACGACGTCGGGGGCGGTGCGTTTTCGCTACGACATTACGACGGCGGCCCTAATTGGTCTGCGCAATAATCTTTTGACTGAGACAAAAGGCACGGCAATTATGAATACCTTGCCGAAGGGGTACCAGCCAGTAACGTCACATTACCGCCAAGAGCGTAACGGTGCACTAGTGGCATCTGAGGCTGGGCAAAGCACGGCTTATGCTCTTGATGCAGCACAGGCGCGGGGTATTTTGTATATTCCGCCACAGGTTGATGTTTATATGGGTATGATTGTAGGTCTTTCGAAGAAGGATGAGTTGGATATTAATGTTTGTCGCGAGAAGCAGCTGACAAATATGCGCACACATGCCTCGGATGGCGCGATTCAGTTGACGCCATACACGCAGCTTTCCCTAGAGCAATGTCTCGATTTCTTGATGGAAGACGAGCTGCTAGAAGTGACGCCAAAGTCTTTGCGTTTGCGAAAGAAGGAGCTTAATCCTACTATGCGTAAGCGCCAACGCAATCATCAGATAT
>CAMJLE010000038.1 GCA_946406665.1 uncultured Candidatus Saccharibacteria bacterium
ATAGTACTGCGCTACGACTTGTGGAGAGTGGAATTAGCTTCGATATGATTCTGGCTGACTTCGGAGTTTCTTCGCCGCAATTAGATAGAGGAGAACGAGGCTTTTCGTTTGCTCGTGAGGCACGACTCGATATGAGAATGGATGAGTCGCAAGAATTGGACGCATGGGCAGTAGTTAATAAATGGAGTGAACGGAAGCTAGCGGATATTTTTGAGACATATGCAGAGGAGCGCCGTGGTCGTGCAGAGATGCTAGCCCGGGAAATTTGCATGCATCGGCCTATCGAAACAACCACCGAACTCGCCGATTTGATAAAGTCTAAGTCTCCGCATTCGCATACCCATCCAGCGACACGGATTTTTCAAGCAATTAGGATTGCAGTGAACGATGAATTAGGTATCATCGAACGCACTTTACCTTTGTTGCCTAAATTGTTAAATCCGGGCGGAAGAGTTGCGATTATCACGTTTCATAGCCTTGAAGATCGGCTCGTGAAAGATTTTTTCAGGGAAGAAAGCAGCAAGGGGATTGAGTCGACGCTGAAGATTGTAAATAAAAAACCAATAATTGCGGAAGATATTGAAATAGTTAATAATCCACGCGCTCGCAGTGCGAAGCTGAGGGTTGCTGAAAGAATCTGACCAATTCTGATGCGCCTGAGCTAAAGTATTGCTGGGCGTATCGTAAAAAATAAAAACAAAAAGGAGTAAAGTATGGCGAAAATCACTGTTACGAACAGAAGCCGTGCGCAACAGGTAAAAGTTCATTTCCGCTAGTTTTAGTATTATTTTGACCAAAAAAAGAATTTTATTTTGACCGATAAACATATCTTTTTGAACTAAAACGCAAACATGACCTATATGCCCCGGTCTCGGGGTGCCTCTACAATAGGTGAAGTTAGAGTGCGGAGTGTGTAAAAACCTAAAAATATTTTGACCTTCTTTGGTGGAGCTGGACGTTTTTCTCTTGTCGTCCAGCTTACCATCAAAGCTTTATATAAAAGTAGAGAACAAAACAAAAACAAATACAAACGGAATTTTTTGATGCCAGCATATTATGCAACTAGAAGAATGACAGGTACGAGGAGCTCATCAAATATGTGGGCGCGTAATCGTAACGATGTGCGTCATAGTTCGAGAATCGTCCTGGGGCCGGTCAGTCATACAATTGCGATTGTGTTGATTGTGCTACTAACTGGCTTAATTTTCCTGACGCAGAGTACAAAGGTGACAAATTACGATGTCGAGATTGCGAAGGTAGACAGTGAAATTGTCAATCTTGAAGCTCAGCGCGATGCTTTAGCGGTAGAAAATGCGAAGATAATGGCCGCTGCCGCAGATGAAGATAAGAATACTGTTGCGGCAACGATGGTGAGTGCTAATAGTGCGGATTTTGTAAAAGAATAACCATTTCTTGCATAAAGACTTCGGTAAGTGTTTGGCCGAAGTTTTTTGTAGTATAATTTTCTTATGCTTATGTCGCGAAAGTCGCGTTACGCGTTGGTGCAGACTGCAGTTTTTGTAGTATTTTTGATTGCTATAATACGGCTATTTTTTGTGCAGATTATTGACCATCGCAAATATGTTGATGCGGCAAGTGCGTTACGTGTGTCGAAATATTCGCTTTTGGCAAAACGAGGCGAAATATATATGATGAGTGGTGCGAACGATACTGTGCCAGTAATCATGAATGAGAGAACTTGGCTAATTTTTGTCGATCCTAGCTACGTAGACGATAAAGATAAGGTTCAGGCGCAGCTAACTAATATCTTGGGCGATCAGATGATAACCACTTGGAAAAAGGTCTGGTCGGATATGAATAGTGGATATGTAGAGATCGCGAAGAATGTTAACTACGATACAGTTACGAAGGTGAAAGAGGCGAATTTGCGCGGGGTCGGACAGAAAGAGACTTCGCGGAGGGTCTATCCCGCTGGGAGCCTGGGCGCCCAGTTGCTTGGTTTTATAAATGCTGAAGGTACGGGTACAGGGCTTGAAGGGGCGCTAAACGAGCGTTTGGCCGGAAAGAACGGAATGCTCAAAACGATTACGGACGTGAATCAAATTCCGCTATCTATTGGCGACGATAACGTCGAGATTCCAGCCAGAGATGGAGAAAATATTGTTTTAACGATAGATGAAAATATCCAGCGTAGGGTAGAGAAGATTCTCAAAAAACATTCGGATGGCAATAAGGCGATTACTACAGCCAGCGTACTCGTGATGGATCCGAACACGGGCAAGGTGATGTCGATGGCGAACTATCCGACATATGAGCCGGAGAAGTACTACGAGGTCAAAGACGCATCGCTTTTCGTTAATCGCATAGTTGAGACCCCGTATGAGCCGGCTTCGGTTTGCAAAACGTTTACTTATGCGGCAGCGATTAATGAGGGGGTTTTGCGGCCGGATGACACGTATTACAACAAGGGCTACACTATTGTTGGCGACAGGAGGATGCAGAATGCATTAACCTATACAGCGTTGGGGCAGATATCATTCAGGACGGCGCTCGATTATTCGTTTAATACGGGCTCTATAGAGGCGTTGCGTAGACTGGGTGGAGGCAGTATTACTAAGGAGGCGCGTACGAAGCTTTATAATTATCTGACGCAGAATTTTGGTTTGGGGAAACGTACCGGCATAGAGCTATACGATGCTCCGGGGATAATCATTAGTCCAGAAGAAGAAGAGGGAAATGCGGTGCGCTATGCGAATATGACTTTTGGGCAGGGGATGAACCTAACGATGATACAAGTGGCGGCGGCGTTTTCGTCGTTAGTGAATGGGGGTGAGTATTACCAGCCGACAATTATTGCGGGTCAGATGAAGAATGGCGCTTTTTATAAGGATAACGAAAAAAGTGCTATACGGCGAACAATATCGGAGAGTACGAGTAGCCAAATGCGTTCAATGCTCGAAGAGGTGCGCGTAAAGGAGGCATTGACGGTGGGTGATAAGCCTGGGTACAAAGTGGGACTAAAGACAGGTACGTCTGAAACTTACGATAAGAATGGTAAGTATACTTCCGATAAGACGATTGCGAGCGTAATTGGATACGGAGGTTCGAAAAAAGCAGGAGCCTTGCCGAGCTATGTAATTATGATTCGCCTGGATGGTAATAGTTTGCTGTGGGGGTCAGTTAGCGCGGTGCCGATATTCACGGAGATTAGTAATTATTTGTTAGAATATTTAAGGATAGAGCCGATAAAATAGAAAGGAAGTAAGCGAGTGATAAAGGATATTAATTCTAGAATAGGATATGAATTATTCGTTGCACTAGGCGCTTTCTTGTTGTCAATGTTCTTGACGCCGTTTTATACGACATTTGCCTATAAGCATAAGCTCTGGAAGCGTCAGAAAAGCGTTGCCGTAACTGGCGAAGAATTAAAAGTAATGAACGAGCTTCATAAGGACAAAATAAAACGCCATTTTCCGACAATGGCGGGTCTGATTATGCTGGTGGCTGTTCCAGTAGTGCTGATTGTTTGTAATGCTCTCAATCGCGGGCAAACGTGGCTGCCGATTGTGGCTTTTGTTGGCGGCGGGGTGATTGGATTCATCGATGATACGATAAACCTGTTTGGGAAGAATGCGGCGGCTGGCCTGCGTGCGCCGGTCAAGTTTGCCATGATTACGGCGCTGGGGGTGGCACTGGGGTGGTTCTTTGCCGTAAAGCTAGGTTGGACTTCGGTAATGGTGCCGTATATGGGGTCGGTTAATGTTGGCGTTGTGGGTATGATTGCGCTGTTTGCATTTGCAGTCGTTGCTACTGGAAATGCCGTAAATATATCCGATGGCATGGACGGCTTGGCGGGTGGCTTGACGATGCTGGCCTATGGCTCGTACGGTATTATTGCGCTGCTGCAAGAGCAGTGGTTTTTGGCTGCATTTTGCTTTATTGTGTTAGGTGCGCTACTATCCTATATCTGGTTCAACGTGTATCCGGCGCGTTTTATGATGGGCGATACGGGTTCGTTTGCGCTGGGTGCGGGGCTTGGCGTTGTGGCGATGATGACAAACTCGTTTTTGTTGCTGCCGATAATTGGCATCTTATTCGTAGTCGAGGCAGGCAGTTCATTGATTCAGATTTGTGCGAAGAAGTTCTTCCATCGAAAAGTCTTTATATCTGCACCGCTACATCATCACCTTCAAGCAAAAGGCTGGGAGGAAAGCAAGGTAGTGATGAGGTTTTGGATTATCGGTGGCGTGACGGCTATGCTTGGAATCTTTTTGGCGATGGGTGGGGGCATAATTAGGTGAGAAAGCATCGACCTGATTTTACGATTCTTTTGATGACGGTGGGGCTAATGGCGACCGGGCTGATTATTGTGTATGCAATAGGGCCGCGCGCGGCACAATCGGAGGGGATTGCGACTGATTATTATTTCACTGGTCACCTTAAAGGGCTTGCTGCATCTCTGGTAATGATGTTGATTGGGGCGTTAGTGCCGTATCGTAGATTGGGGCAATACAGCAAAGGAATGATGATTTTGGCGGCAGTATTATGTTTCTTGACGGCAATACTGGGGCGGGCCGGAGTCGATGGGTTGGTTATCTGTGACGAGGGGGCTTGTCGTGCGTTAAATATTCCTTTATTAGGTAGTTTCCAGCCGGCAGAATTTTTGAAGATTGCCGTGCTATTCTATGGCGCATGGCTAGTGGCGGACC
>CAMJLE010000039.1 GCA_946406665.1 uncultured Candidatus Saccharibacteria bacterium
AAATACTGCCCCATATGGAGCAGTTTTTTAAATTCGCTTATTTCGAGTTGCGCTTGTATACGCTTCGCTATATAAGCTCATTCTCACCGACGCCTCGGAAATGCAAGCATTCCCGTAGCCGTCTTATTTCGAATTTCGCTTATCAATGATTTCCTGCGCAATGTTCGGCGGAACTTCTTCGTAACCGTTTAGCTCCATCGTGGAAGCGGCGCGGCCCTGAGACATACCACGAAGATCCGAGGTGTAGCCAAACATGTTTGCGAGAGGAACGAAGCCGGAAATGACCTTGACGCCATTTTCGCGATCTTCCATGTTCTCAACGCGGCCACGACGAGAGTTTAGGTCGCCGATAACATCACCCATGAAATCTTCTGGGGTGGTGATTTCGATCTTCATCACTGGCTCAAGTAGTACTGGGCGAGCCTTCTTGATACCTTCACGAGTAGCAAGCGCACCAGCGAGGTGGAATGCTAGCTCGGAGGAGTCGACATCGTGGTAGGAACCATCATAGAGCGTAGCTTTGACGTCGAGTACTGGGTAGCCAGCAATAACGCCGCCTTCGAGCGTCTCTTTGACGCCTTCCATGACTGGCTTGCGGTATTCTAGAGGAACAACGCCGCCCTTTATCTGGTCGATAAACTCGAAACCTTTACCTGGCTCGTTTGGTTCAAACTTAATCCAGACATCACCATACTGACCACGACCACCGGACTGCTTGATGTGCTTACCTTGAGCTTCGGCAGTGCCGCGAATAGTTTCACGATAGGCAACCTGCGGCTCACCGGTATTGGCTTCGACATTAAACTCGCGCTTGAGGCGGTCGATAATAATATCGAGGTGTAGCTCGCCCATACCAGAGATGATAGTTTGGCCAGACTCTTCGTCGGTATGTACACGGAAGGTCGGATCTTCTTCGGCCAACTTGCCGAGACCAATTGCCATCTTTTCCTGGTCGGCTTTAGTTTTTGGCTCAACTGCGATAGAGACAGGAGGATCTGGGAACTCGATAGACTCTAGCAAAATCGGATGAGCTGGATCGCAAAGTGTAGTACCAGTAGTGGTATCCTTCAAGCCTACGACGGCAGCAATATCGCCGGCGCCGATTTCGTCAATATCGTCGCGCTTATCAGCAAACATGCGAACTAGACGGCCAACGCGCTCTTTGTTGCCGGTGGTTGCGTTCAAAATATATGAACCAGAAGTGAGCTTTCCAGAATAAACGCGAATGAAGATTAGTTTACCGACAAATGGATCGGTTGCAATCTTGAAAGCGAGCGCCGTAAGTGGCTCTTTTTCGTCGCTATGGCGAACAATGTCTTCGCCGGTTTTTGGCGATTTGCCAAGAATGGCTGGAATATCAGTTGGCGCTGGCAAAAAGTCCGTAACAAGATCGAGAACTTTCTCGACTACGACGCCACGGCCGTCGCCACCGGTTACTAGGAAGAATTGGCCGTCAATGACGCGCTTGCGGAGAGCCTTCTTGAGCTCTTCTGGCGTAATAGCTTCTTCACCTTGGTCGAAGAACTTTTCCATTAGTGCTTCGTCGGCCTGAACGGCTTCTTCTACGAGCATCGAGCGGTAGTTCTTGGCTTTCTCTACCATGTCGGCAGGGATTTCGCCTACGGTCAACTCATGATCCGCGTAGTCCTTGTAGGTATAAGCCTTCATGTCGATAAGGTCGACGACGCCGCAAATGTCTTTCTCGAAGCCAATTGGTAAGTGAATAGCAAAAGCATTCTTGGAAAGGCGCTTATGGATAGACTCTAGAGACTTGTAGAAGTCGCCACCAATCTGGTTGATCTTGTTAATGAAGCAGATGCGCGGTACGCCATATTTGTCGGCCTGGCGCCAAACCGTCTCAGACTGAGCCTCAACGCCCATCTTGCCGTCAAATACGACTACTGCGCCATCGAGAACACGTAATGAGCGCTCTACCTCGGCGGTAAAGTCGATGTGGCCTGGCGTGTCGATGATATTGATCTTGTGACCCTTCCAGTAAGCAGTCACCGCAGCGGAGGTAATTGTAATACCGCGCTCTTTCTCCTGCTCCATCCAGTCGGTAGTAGCACCGCCGGTATCGCCCTTGACGAGGTCGATTTTGTGCTTGAGGCCAGTGCGGTAGAGAATAGCCTCAGATGTAGTGGTTTTACCAGCATCGATATGGGCAATAATGCCGATGTTGCGATACTTGGATAAATCCGTAACTTTTTGGTTTGCCATATATTTCCTTTAAATTATTTTAGACAATAGCAATAATGACTCTTGTAAGCCTTTGTTTTATAGTATCATATTTTGCCCTGACGCAAAAGGGATAGGCTAGCGATTAGAGATTACTTCGTCGCCTTTTTCGTTTTTGCAGTACGACTTTGTATGGCCCCTGAGATCCAAATGTACAAAATACTTTCTACTCTTATATATTCGCTCAAATTCAAACACGCCTTTGCTAGTCGCCTTTTTTACTTTTATGTTGCCGTGGATTAATACGGGATCGTTTCGCCATAAATCTACAATTTTACGATAGAAGTTGAGTGTTGAATTATCGTCGCTTTCCTGCAATACATATTCGCCCCAGTCGATTGGCTGGCGCGCATTATCTCGCGAAGATAGCTTGACTTGCTTCATCGCTTGCGCATGTGTTTTGCCTTCCTTGCGAAGTCGGCGGTATATCATACGCGACTGTACACCCGGATAATTGTTGATGCTATTGCTAAGCTTCGCGTTGAGTGTCCCAATCTCTTGGCCTTGATAAATGCATGGAAAGTTGCTCGGTAAAAGAAATTGCAGCATTGCTAAAGTTTTGGGGTCAGCGTCAAAGCGAGAAGGTGCGCGCGGTGCATCGTGCGATTCGATTGCGAGGGAAAACTTATCCTCCTTGCTCCACTTGGCTAAATTCTTGAACCACTTACGATAGTTAATCGGATAGAACCGATCTTTAATAGAAAAGAATGTGTCTGCGACATCGAGCGTGCCGACATTGAAGGCTGCGTCAAATGCTTTGCGTGTGAGCTCACGGAAGCGCCGTCGGCTCAAAAACTCGCCGCCAATTGGCTCTGCGATCGTAAAAATCTTCGATGAGCTAAGCAGTTTCTCGAGAACATTCACCGTTTGTTTAGTCTGATAATAATTAAAGAACCCCGAGACGCGCGGAAGTAAGCCGGATTTGAGAGAGTTTTCTACTAGGACATTGGCCGAGTCCACGCGAAAGCCAGCAACGCCGCGGTCCGTCCAGAACTTAATAATCTGCTTAAATTCGCGAATCACGCGAGGGTTGCTGAAGTTTAAATCGGGTTGGGAGCGGTCATACAAGTGCAGATAATATTTTCCGCGCAGCGGCGAGTAGTCGAAAGCTGGGCCGCCAAAGAAAGAATCCCAGTTGAGCGGCTTGTCGAGCCAGACGTAATAATCTTTGTACCAAGGGTCGTACGCTTCGGATTTCTTGAACCAAGGATGCTCCGAAGAAGTGTGGTTAATTACTAGGTCAAGAAGAATGCCGATATTATATTCATTTGCGACTTTAACGAGTCTATAAAAGTCCTTCATATTGCCAAAACGCGGGTCTATCTTGCAGTAATCCGACACGTCATATCCGCCATCTACCCATGGACTCTGAAAAATTGGACTAAGCCAAATATAGTCCGGATGTAGTTTGGCGATAAGTGGTATTTTGTCCGCAATATCGCGCAGAGATCCGATTGCCGTAGGGTAGATTTGATAGATAAGCTTTCGCTTTGTCATGTTTTTATTTTAGCATAAGCGTTTTGAGCATTAAAAAGAGCGGGCACTATCGCCCGCTCTCGCACTGTGTTGCTTAAAAGTCTATGCCGCGCCCCATCAGAACGTATTCGAGAGCCTCCCATACAGGATCCCGTGCTTCGATATCCGCTGTATTCCTGAATAGTCCGTCGACGATTCTGACCGGGCCCGACAACTGAGCGTCCGACTTGCCCTCCAAGATATTCCTCCAAATTATTTCCTTGAGGGCTTCGTTCAAATGCTGTTCAGCAAAACAGAATTCCGCGTTACTGCGAGTGAATCCAGCAAATTTTATATCCCGTATGAAGCCTATGACATTGTTGAAGTCGGACGAATAGTAACTATAATCATCGTTTGTCTTCCTACATTCCCTCTGTGCCTGCGCGATCCTTTTGTATACAACATACGCTTCCGCCCATGTCATTTTCAAGATTGCCTTAGCGTAAAGCCGGCTTCGCTGCTCGTTAGGAACCCCCAATAACGGAGAAAGCTCATTTATAGATCCATCAATGAGTCCATAGAGCTCCTGTTTAACTTCTCTGTAAGTCTTATTAGCCATACTTGCCTCCCTTTTCATGTGCTTTGTTGTTTGCAACTACAGTTATGTCATTATACCACATTCTTACATATTTGTCCAGT
>CAMJLE010000040.1 GCA_946406665.1 uncultured Candidatus Saccharibacteria bacterium
CACGCTCACGCTTTTCTGTGGTAAAATAAGATGCAATGATTAAGGGCGGATTATGAACCGAATTGCGATTTATTTGAATCAGCACATTGATGGTGTCGTTTATAGCGCGCCCAATGTTTTGGAACATTATGCGACTGACCGGTCGCTCCTTAAGTATCATCCTCGAATCGTTGCGATACCGGCCAGTACGAACGATATTCGCCGCCTTGTTAAGTTTTGTAATCAACTGGCCGCAAAGAAGATTTCCTTGCCGATTACGATGCGCGGAGCCGGTTATAGCAAGACTGGTTCTAGTATTGGCAACGGCTTAGTTATCTCGACGGAAAAACTCAATCATATCCAAGAGATAGATGTGCGGCAACGACTTATACGTGTTCAGTCTGGCGTTACGCTTGGTGAGCTAAAAAAATCCCTAGGCGTGCATGGGCTAGATTTGCCAGTAAGCGGCGATCCGCATGAGACTATTGGTGGCCTAATTGCCAAGAATGCCTCTGCGAGTATAAACACTGAGCCAGGAACAATCATTGATTTTATAGAAGAAGCCGAAGCCGTACTGAGCGATGGCAGTCTTGTGCAGATTGGTAAGCTAGGCGCTCGAGGTATAAAGAAGAAGCTCGACCAAAAGAATCTTGAGGGAGAAATCTATCGCAAGATTAAAGAGATCATCGAGAAGCAGTCGGACCTGATAACCAAAATTGATCTCACGGTGCAGAATCGTTCCGGATATTCGGGCATCAATTCCGTACAAGACAAGCGTGGTTTTAGCCTGCTGCCACTCCTTTGCGGATCGGAGGGGACACTTGGAATTATTACGGAAGTTATCCTGCGCGTGGAGCCAGTATTCGAGAAGCCTGACTGGTTTGCGATTCCTTGCCAGGACGAAAAAGATTTCGTACGCATCGGACAGCTGCTTAAGAAGCTTAAATTTACGGACATAGAGGCCTACGACGCCACAATATTCAATCAAGTAGATACGACCGGTAAGACCTGCGGCTTTTATCGCAAAGCGCCCGATGATGGCTATCTGATAGTAGCGAACGCCAAAGATGATGCTCGCCGCGATCGCCGTCGCAAATTCGCGAAGCTCAAAAAAGCCCTAACTGGCAAAGATCGGCTGATAGTTGAAGATGTTAAAAATGCGCATGATTTTGTGGCAGTCAATGAAAATCTACTCGCTTTCTTGAATGATTCTGGAGCGAACTACTATTTGCCACTTGTCGACGGCGTATATGTTGGGGAAGAACATCAAGCGGAGTTTTTGCACGGCTTAAAGCTGATGACCGAAAAGTTCAAGCTGAAATTGGCAATTTACGGTTCGTTAGATTTCAACACTTTTACCGTTAGGCCAAGTTTTTCGCCAGCTACGTCCGAGGGGCGCAAGCAGCTAATCTCGTTCTTGAGAATGTATCTAAAGCTAGTCGAGCATTGCGGCGGTTATCCTTGCGGCGACGCTCCGGAAGGTCGCTTCTTAGCAATGTTTACTCGCCCCAATGAGGACGCCGAGATTCTATCCGTTTACGGCAAGATAAAAGAAGCTTTTGATCCACTCGGCATCTTGAACCCAGGCATCAAGCAAGAAGTTGAGCCTCGCAATGTACTTAGGCACTTCCGCACAGATTATAATGGCGGCATCAGCGCCGCCCAATAGCCAAGCTTACGCTTTGTTATCTTGATCTGTTCATGGTATAATTTCACCTATGAAATCTACTTGCAAAAGATTAAGCACATCGGTTGAATTTTCCGTTGAGTTTGACAAAAACGACTTCGAGCCAGCTCGCCTCAAGGCACTTGAGCGTCTTGCTCGCAATATTAAAGTGCCAGGCTTTCGCAATGGTAAAGCCCCAGCAAACGTCATTGAGCAACATGTCGATCCGAACGATCTCGCTTCGCAGACCTTGGATATTATGGTGCGCCAAGCTATTCCTAAAATATACGACGCCGAGGGTCTAGCCCCTATCTCTATTCCACATGTCGACGTTAAGAAATATGTCCCTGGAGAGATGGCGGAGCTTACGATCACGTCCGACATCATGCCAGAAGTAAAACTTGGCGACTACGAAAACGTCAAGGTTGTCTATGATGAGCCAGAAATTACCGATAAGGACGTCGAAGATGTCCTAAATCGCATTGCGGAGAGCTATGCCGAGCCGTCGGTAGTGAAGCGTGCCGCTAAGAATGGCGACGAGGTCATCATCGATTTCAAAGGTAAGAAAGACGGCAAAGCTTTTGACGGCGGTACTGCGAAGGACTATCATCTACGCCTTGGCTCTGGCCAATTCATTCCAGGTTTCGAAGACGGCATTGTTGGGCATGAGGTTGGTGATAAATTCGATCTCGACATTACCTTCCCGAAAGATTACGCTAGCGCAGAGTTGGCCGGTGCCAAGACTGTGTTTGAGATTCTGGTCAAGCAAGTTTCTGAGGTAAAGATTCCAGAGATTAACGATGACCTCGCTAAGAAATCCGGCGCTTTTGAGACCCTAAAAGAGCTTCGCGATGATATTATGAAGAATCTCAAATCTCGCGCTGCTTATGAAGCCGACGAAAAATACAAAGACACTCTTCTGAACGAGATTATCTCTCATTCGAAGACGGAAGCTCCAGAGACACTCGTAGAAGAACAATTCAACGGCATGAAGGAAGATGCATTCCGCAACTTGCGTTCCCATGGTATGGAGCTAGAGCAATACCTCGAGCAGACTAAGCAAAAGATTGAAGATTGGGAGAAGAATCTTCGCGAGGCCGCACGCAAGCGCGTAATTGGCAGCATCGTGGTCCAGAAGCTAGCAGACGCACTTGGCATCGAGGTTTCCGAGGAAGAGGCAGCTCAGCAGGTAGTTGAGATGCGCGCCGTATATAAGAACGACAAAGAGGCGCTGAAGCAGCTAGAGACTCCAGAAGTTGCAACCAGTATCCGCAACCGTATGCGCGTCGATAAGACTATGAATAAACTTGTTGAAATCAACAAGCCGCACGCGAAAAAGCCAGCCAAGAAAAAAACTAAATAGCAACTCATTAGTCGCCAGCCTTGTTCTCCATAAAAGGTTGGCGATTTTTTTGAATTATTTCTTCGCCTGGGTATGCGCATTGTATTTTTCGTGAGTATGTGAAGTTGTCCAAGATTCTTGTACGGCTTCGATAGACGGAAGCCTTCTAGAAACTCTAGAAAAATGTAATTATTAACCTATCGCCAACCATCTGGAATAGTGAGCTTTCGGTACAAAAAAGTAAGACATCTTCGCATGGTCCAGAAAATGGACGCGCTATAAACGGAGAAGCGGAGATAGACTCAGCGCTAACGGCGGTTTTTAGGGCTGCTATTTGCTAAGTGCCAATGGTTGCCATACTCGCACCGGTAACAAGTTAATGAGTTGGCAGCTAGGCCGTGCTCGGCCTCTACTAGGCGCGCGCTCATCTCGGCAGTTTCCTGGTCGGGGTAGCAGACTTTATTCTTGTTGCCAACCCAACAGCGAGGAGGATCGTATGGGGCTGGACGATTGTTTCGTGTACGTGACATTAAAAATCTCCATGCAAATACCGAAGTCGTTGATCTTCCGGCATATGTTCAATCGCATATCGTATGGTCGTGCGCGACATGCGCGAATAATTATCGATTAAGTACGACTCAACAACGTGTTTGTCTACCTTGCTATATATTTCGCGCAGCATCCAGCCGCAAGCTTTATGCATCAGGTCTTCGGAATCTTCTATGCGATTATCGATATTTTCTAGGCTATTACCTAGTACTCCTTTGCGGTAGAAAGCTAGATATGCGACAAGGGAAATGCGCCGCCGCCATAAATCCTTTGACTGATTCAAATCATGCAAAATACCTTCGTCGTGTTCTTCTAAGCACCAGCGCCCTATCAGGTGAGAGGCAAAGCAATCGGCCAAGTCCCAGTTATTAATATGATCAAGATTATCGAGATAAAGCTGAACAATAGCCTCGCGATTCTTGCGGTACTGATCTTTCATAATGGCCAGAGCGGCAAAGCGATATTCGTGTACGGGCGACTGCAGCAATGACTCGACTTCCGTTAGTGGCATTTTATTGAAAGATTTCGCGCATCTGCGAATATAGGGGCAAGGGATGCCGAGTAAGATATCCCCCTCGCCATAGCCGCCTGGGAATATGCCAAAATAATGCTGCTCGCGTTCGGAACGCTCAGCATCTATGCCTTTTTCAAGTTCGGCTATTAGGCTATCTTTCATCTCTG
>CAMJLE010000041.1 GCA_946406665.1 uncultured Candidatus Saccharibacteria bacterium
TCTCTAGACTATGTAGGGATGTCTGAAAAATTATGACAACTTCGTAAAATATTGAACTCATGGTTGAGGAAGTGCCGGCGGCGACTATATAGTGCCAATATGCGAAAAGATTATGGTGAAATTTATATATCGGGACGAGCGATTTGTGATGCGCTTGGTATTTCGAGGCAACAACTGAATTATTATACGCAAAAGTATATCGGAACTTTTCTGATGACCAATCGGAAATATGCGCGTTCAAACTTGCGAGTCGGAAAGTATCGGCGAAAGAAACTCGTCGAGCATTATTCATTACTCTTCTTTCTGGCCGTGGCACTCCGGACTAATTCCCCGAGAGCGATACTGTTCTTGCAATTGCTTTATGAAAAAGCGATGCGCAAATATAATCTAAAACAAGACTATCTAGTCGACGAAATAGAACTGATTTTTGCATTGTAAAAGAATGACGGACATCTCCGCATATTGTCGAGGAAGACCCGGTCGGTTAGACGGACATCTCCGCATACTGTCGAGGAAGACCCGGTCGGCTATTGGGAGAGGCGGACGAGGCGCTGTCGCGGTATAATAAAATAGATGATTAGAATAATTGCCGGTGGAAAGAAACATGCGAGCTGGCTAAAAGAGGCTTGCGACGAATACGAGAAGCGACTACGAAAGCCGTGGGCGATCGAATGGCAATTTGTAGATGAGGATAAGCTCGATGAGCGTGTCGCACGCCTAAAGCCGGATGATTTTATGGTTCTGCTAGATGAAAACGGTAAGATAATGGCCTCGCCGGAGCTAAGCCAATCATTGGCTGGGCCGCTAGAGAATGGTCGAGACGTAGTAATCTTGATTGGTGGTGCGTTTGGACATTTTTCGCCTGACATTTTGGCGAGGGCGAATGTTATTTGGAGTCTATCGAAGCTGGTTTTCCCGCATCAGATATGCCGTCTTATTGTTACGGAGCAAATATATCGTGCGCAGGAAATATATTTGGGGCATGCATATCACCACGCATAACAAGGTATAATAAAGAAGGGTTATGGCAAATATTATTGATTACGTACATAAATACGGCGATGTCCGATTTGAAAATAAAAAGTTCAACGAAGTTGATAATCTTATTTTTTCAGTGCTGACGTATCTAGATTTTTCGAATACGAGAATTAATGAAAACTGTCATACGTTGGAAGAGATTGGTCGCGTGTATATGCGACAGAATTCGTATAAGAGCGTTCGTAAACTTGGTATAGCGATGGGCGATGCGTACCTGCTGCTGAAAGAGGTAGTCGAGGCGAATCGGTATCGTCATTTGATTGTCTCTAATTATATCTACAATACAAAGCGAGATATGCAGTTTAGCGCGATTACCTTTAGAATTACGCGCGGTTTGGAATGTATCGCATTTGAGGGGACGGATCAGCTTATTAGCGGGTGGCGTGAGGATTTCGAGATGTCCTGCTCTTTTCCGGTACCGTCGCATGTGGAGGCAACGAAGTATCTTAATGAGCACGTCAAGCTGTTGGGGCCGAAGGTGATTGTTTGCGGCCATTCTAAGGGGGGTAATTTAGCATTAGTTGCCGCAATGTTCATGAATAAGATAAAATCTCAGCGAATCAAAGCTATATACAATAACGATGGACCGGGTTTGCGTGATGCTGAGTTTGAGTCAAAGAATTACCAAAGAGTGCTGAAGAAGTATATCCATATTGTGCCACATAGCACGGTGGTTGGTGCGATGATGCATAACAGCAATTATCTTGTAGTTCAGTCGGATAAGGAGAATATTATTAGTCATGCGGCGGCAACATGGCAAGTGGTTGGGGATCATTTTAAACGAGGGCGACGCTCTGAGCGTAGCTTAGAAACGGAGCGTCGCCTATGGGGCTGGTTAGCAAAACATGACGACGCCGATCGCAAGAAGCTGCTTGAGGCGATTTTTGGCACAATTGAAGGATGCGATATTCTCGATACGATGTCATTAGGCAAAATGCGCAACTTGGCAAAAATATTCCGCTCATCAAAAGATGTCGACAAGGAAAGCAAAGATTTAGTAATCGGTCTATTTAAAGAAGTCGTATTAAAGAGATAGCGAGTTATTCGATATTGCGGCAATTATTCCACTGGAATACGATACCAACGGCGGCGATGGCTAGAAACGCAATAAGTCGCAATGAAGATTCGGGGCTGACGTTTAACATGCTCAGTGCATAATTGAGTACCAAATATGAGCCTTCGACTGATGTAGCGATAATAATCATTGGTTTGATGAGCCATACGGCGATAACGCCAGCAACTACACCTACGGCGACGGCGATAGCTGGAAGAGTCCAATCGGTGGCTGGGCCGAAGTTTTGCATTACGGACATGCCGAATGTTACGCCAACGGTGAGAAAGACGGCGAATTTTTCGATAGTCATACCAAATATGCCAAGCACGAGGCCGCCAACACAGCATAGTAGGAATTGCCAGAATTGATCTTGGACGATTTGGCTAGCAAATTGCGAGACTAGCCAGTAGCCCACGACAAACCAAATGACGGTGATGGCGATTTTTTTGACGCGATAGCCAAAAAATAGCAAGAATAGCCCGATGATTATTGCGACTATTCCGGTTGGGATTGTTTCCATAAGACTCCTTTTATTGTATTAATATTATACCAATCGATGCGAGAATTGTTGCAATTAAATGCGCGATAATAATGTGCCGTTTTAGCTTTTCGCGGCCAAATTTTGGCCAGATGATTGAAAGGATGATGCCAAGGACGAATGTGAAGATGAGTTCGAGTACGTTGTAGGTGGCGGAAACTAGTGAGGCGATACCTATGATTAAAGCATAGCGGCTAATAAATTCTGCCGCTACGCAAACAGTTTGGTTAACAGTCAACGCGAATAGGAATTTGAAGCGGTCGTGGCGCCAGATGTATTTCATGCGTTTCTGCCAGTCTTTATGCATGGCATATAGCAAGATGTCCGAAATACCACGACCAAGAAGGAACCAGAAAAAGACGCTTACGAAGTCGGCTTTTTCGCCAATATGAGTAGTAATTAGGCCGGAAATTGTGCCGATGAGGACGAAAATCAACAACAGAAGCGCCGCGCTAAATTCCATGCGTCGACTCTTTTGACGTTTCCGAGAAAAGACGACTACGACTGGCGCGATTAATATGATGATTAATCCGATTAGCTGGATTCCGGTGATTGGTTCGTTAAAAATGAGCCATTCGGCCAAGAAATATAGTACGGGGCTGAGTTGATAGAAGATTACTGCAGTGGTGGATTCTTCGTCGCGAAGTGCTAAATAATATGGTATGGTCGAGACGGATGCGAGGATGCCGGATAGTAATAGATATCCGATGGATGGGATACTTAATTCCTTAACGCCGATTGCTAGAAGGATGGCGGCGGCGATAACTAAATACGAAATACCGTCAAAGATTTTAACTGTTTGAGGCTTTTTCTTCTTAAAGACGACGTCGGTCACATAATTATCTATGAATGCACTGATGGACCAAAATAGGGCCACAATAATACATAGATATAGCCATAACATGGTAATTATTATACATTAGCATTTTGAATCTGTGATAAAATGTACTTATGCTAATGTGGGATAAGCTATGAGTTTGTTTGGCAATATTTTCAGGAAGCCAAAGGTTAATGCTGTTTATGAGATTAAGTCGCCAAACGGCCAGCTAGTAGTGGTCTTTGTTCTGGACCATGGGCAGGTTTCTTATTTTGTAAAGAAGAACGATAAAGTAATTCTTCGCAAATCTAGATTAGGGTTAATTTTAAAAGACATGACGCCGATGGCGGATAATTTTGCCGTAATTCGTGCATACGCGCGCACGGTAGATGATACTTGGAAAGCGGAATGGGGTGAGCAGCATATTATTCGTAACCATTATAATGAAACGGCTATTTATCTCGAAGAGTACGAGAAACCGAATCGTTTGTTGACATTGCGTTTTCGTGCGTACGATGACGGCTTTGCTTTTCGTTATGAAATCCCAGCTCAGCTCGAGATGAAGAACATGGTACTTGCGGATGAATTGACGGAGTTCTCGGTAGATGCGAATTCTCGCTCTTGGAGCATTCCGGCTTATCAACCAGACCGTTACGAATACGATTATGTTGAACATCCGGTATATACGCTAACTGATTCAGTACATACACCACTGACGATTCAGTCGCCGACGGGCCATTTTCTCGCAATTCA
>CAMJLE010000042.1 GCA_946406665.1 uncultured Candidatus Saccharibacteria bacterium
TTGAGCGACTTTGCCGAAGCGCAAGCCGCCGACAATATCACGATGGAAGCAATGAAGGCATTTTTCGTGAGACCAACTGGCCGCAAAGTCACGAGCGTATCTGGATTTTCGAGCGAATTCAAGTACAGTGGCGTCAATTTCGAGAAAGAAACATATGTGCTAGGTGCGCCAGAATTCGTGTTAGGTGATGATTATAAACAATACAAAGATCAAATCGAAGAATATGGCAGCAAGGGATATCGCGTACTAATATTTTGCAAGTACGACGATTCGGCTGACGGACGTAAGTTGACCGCTAAAATATCGCCGTTGGCATTAGTGCTAATTACAAACCCAATTCGCGAAAGCGCTACCGAAACATTTAAGTTTTTTGCCGCTCAAGGCGTAGATATCAAGGTAATATCGGGAGATAATCCGCGTACGGTCTCCGAAGTCGCCAAAAAGGCCGGCATAAAAGGTGCTGAAAACTACGTAGACGCGTCGACGCTGAAAAGTGACGGCGATATCGATGAAGCGATGCGAAAATACACCGTATTCGGGCGTGTAACGCCAGAGCAAAAATGCAAATTTGTAAAATCCATGCAGATGAACGGCAAGGTTGTTGCCATGACTGGCGATGGCGTAAACGACGTATTGGCACTGCGCGACGCGGATTGCTCCGTAGCTATGGCGAGCGGAAGTGATGCTGCCGTACAAGCTGCCCAAGTCGTACTGCTCGAGTCGGATTTTGCACGAATGCCAGAGGTAGTTGCGGAAGGGCGTCGCGTCGTGAACAACCTTGAACGCTCCGGCAGTCTATTCTTGGTTAAAAACATTTTCTCATTCATCACGTCTGTACTAGCCATCATATTCACAATCGCCTACCCGCTCGTCCCGGCACAAATTTCACTTATTAGTGCGTTTACGATTGGCATTCCTGGCTTTCTACTATCACAAGCGCCCAACCGAGATTTGATAACGGGGAATTTCGTAAGCAACATCTTGAAGCGCGCTGCGCCTGGTGGCCTGACTGACATGATAGTCGTGATGATGATGATTATACTTGGAGGCATCTTTAATATTAGTCAAGTCGAGATATCTACTAGCTGCACTTTCCTATTAATGGTAGTTGGTATGATAATGGTTGCGCGCGCCTCGAAACCAATCGATCGATATAAAGGCGCAGTGATTGGTTTGTGTGTCTGCGGATTAGCGTTATGCTATGCGATCATTCCAGCTTTCTTCGGAATGACGAGAATGGCTCTGCAGAGTTGGGTTATTTGCGGTGCGCTTGCCCTGCTTTCTGTAGCTATACTTCGCTGGACAACTGTACTGATAGAGTGGCTTTGGAAGCAATTCGCTAATAGTAAAATAATAAGAAGGATAAGGATTTAGGAATGGGACTATTCGGTTTTTTATTCAAGAACGATGATGACGTGATGAAAGACGCGCAGATATCTGCCGCGAATTGCGGCATGGTCGGCGGCGGCATGGAAATCGATGACGTCTTTTCCATCCGCGGCCGTGGCACCGTTGTAACCGGAAGCGTAAAGGGGCTGCTTCGCGTGGGCGATGAGGTAATGATAGAACGACAAGGCGATATTGAATTATCGTCAGCCATTTTGCAGATTGAGGCTTTTCGGAAGTCTTTAGACGAGGCGCATGACGGTGACAATGTCGGCCTTCTGCTCAGAGGTGTAGCTCGCGAGCAGGTAAAGCGCGGCGATGTAGTTCGTAGAGTATAGGTATTTGCAATACAATTTAGCGAATGGGAGATAGGAGATATATGAAAGAGTTAATCAAACGCGCAGTTTTAGCAAGTATCCTGATTGGCCTGGGCGACTTCGTGCTACTTAAAGTCGGCGCGCCACTTGGAGCGTTTTTGTTTGCGCTTGGTCTTTATGGAGTCTGTTTACTCGGAGCAAATTTATTTACTGGAAAATGCGGATTCGTAATCGAAGACAAAAAGTGGCGCGAGTTGGGCATTATTTTGATGACGAATCTTGTAGCAGGCTGGTTGATTGGTTGGATATTTAGCTTGGCCGATCCGGCCATACACGAGGCGGCCGTAGTAAAGTTTATGAGCTGGGATTTCTCGCTTGGGTTCTTTCTGCGCAGCGTCTTTTGCGGCATGATTATGTATATTGCCGTAAAATGCTATAAGCTCGGCTCAATTTGGGGAATTTTTATCGGAGTACCACTGTTTATCCTAGCTGGCTTTCAGCACAGTATCGCGAACGTTATTACGGCCGGAGTGGCCGTTGATTGGAGCTGGACAATATTGCTTTGTGCTCTAGGAAACTTCGTTGGATCAGTCGTAATCGCTTGGCTCGCAGGCGCAAACAGTATAGCTACTACGATTCCACAAAACAAGCAAAAGGCCAAGAAGGCCAAAAACTAAGCAGTCGCCTCCTTAGAAGCCTTATTGTATAGATTCTTATAGAGACTGCATCTATCTAATAACTCGCGATGCGTTCCGCTATCTACCAGAGCGCCATCTTCGATAACGAATATTTTATCGCTATCGATAACAGTCGACAGACGATGGGCGACTATTATTAATGTATAATCACCCTTCAGGCTGCTAATTGCTTCCTGTATCTCAGATTGAGTCTCATTGTCTAGAGCAGAGGTCGCCTCGTCGAACAGAATAATCTTCGCCCCCGTCAAAAGCGCTCGAGCAATGGCAATACGCTGTTTTTGGCCACCAGACAGAATTACGCCACCTTCGCCCAATATAGTGTTGTATTTGTTAGGCAAAGACATCACGTAGTCATCTATGCGAGCTAAACGGCAGACCTCGCGCATCTCACTCATCTTCGCATCGGACTTAACGAGACGTAAATTATCTTTGACGGAGCAGTTAAAAACGTATGGTTGCTGAGTTACGACAGAAATGCCACCACGTAGCGAATTACGATCCAACTCCCGGATGGGTATTCCGTCAATCAAGATATCTCCACTATCTATGTCGTATATGCGAGTTAGCAGATTCATAATCGTGGTCTTTCCCGCTCCGCTCTTGCCAACGATAGCCACTTTTTTATTCGCTTTTATATGCATGCTCAAATTCTTAATGACGTGCTTTTTGCCGAATGAATAGTTGACATCGCGAAATACGATATCGCCATCTAGGCGGTCGACCTTAATTGAGCCAAAGTGCTCTTTGCGATATTTCTCGTCTTCGATTACTTCAAAGATTCGGTTGCCGGAAAGAGATATTTGCTTATTATCCTCGATTAATTGAGTGAGACCATAAAACAAATCACGAATCCGATCCAAATAATTATAGACAATAATGAAGGCAGGTATTGTTAGTAAATTCTGCGAAAAGAGGAAGCAGCCAAAAGCTAAATAGACTAACTCAGAAAAATTATAGACAGTTAGTTCTAGAAAGCGAAAGCGGCGATTGGTAGCATAAATACTTCTCTCATGATCGGAAGTTTCGCGGATTTTTCGCCCCACCCCATGAGCTATCGCCTCGCTGGCGTTTAATGTTTTTATATCTCTGAATCCGCGTACTATTTCTGCGACCATACCAGTTCGCTCATCGCGACTCGCGCGAAGAATTTTTCTCGTCTTCGTTAATCGTTTTATTCTCATCTCGCTAACAACGAAGCAAGCCGCCGATATTACTAGCGACACGTAAAACATTTCCTTACTTAATACTAGAACTGCAAATAGGACGCCAGCATTAGTAACCACATATGCCGACCAAAATGCGTAGTCGTGGTAAGTAGACGCAACTTCATTAATATCCGATGTTAGGCGCTCGATTATTTTTCCAGTTCCAACCCGATCGATTTCAGCCGCCTCCATCTTTAACGTTTCGCGCACCAATGCTTGCTGGAGACCAAACAACATGCCGGTCTTCAATCTATCTAGGTAATAGTCTCTCGCGTAGCGCATCGCCGCATCTATAAGATGGATGGCCATTACCGCCAGTGCTGTGTATAATACCTGAGCCATTAAGCCGTCAGTGATTTTTAATATAATGCGCGAAGAAAAAATTGGCACAATCACGCCGACGACGGCCGCCACTACGCAACATATCACGCAGGCAATTACATTCTTGCGGTATCCGTCGCAGTACTTAACTGATTTACGCAATATCTCAAATGCATTATAAGTCGCATCTTTGCCGTTTTTATTCTTGGCGCGTCGCTTCCGCATAGGTTTTAG
>CAMJLE010000043.1 GCA_946406665.1 uncultured Candidatus Saccharibacteria bacterium
TTTAGGTACTCTGCACAATTATTGCCCAGCAAGATGCGACCATTCGGCATCTCGTTGATTATTTCGTGCGGTATCGGTGTCATTCCGCCATACCCCATTTCCTCATAACGAGCCACAAGATCGCTTATGTCATTTCTCTCAAAAACCTTTTGCAGTTCAACCTCGTATGGATCTCTTTGTCCCGCAAATTCACCATTCCTCATATTTATAAATATACCATGTTCACTCCAACAAAAAGACACCCCAGCAAGTGGAGTGTCTAAAGTGCGCAATAATTAGCGCATAAATTTTTCGTTCAAGGTATGGTACATTTGAATCTCTTCCGGCTTGAACCAGTACGAAACCTCTGCTTCGGCTTCTTCTGGATTGCCAGAGGCGTGAATCAAATTCGGTACCGCCTCATCGTGCGCATCCGCATAACCGAACGAGATATGCGCATAATCGCCGCGAATCGTACCCATATCGGCCGCCATTGGCTCCGTCGAACCAACCATTTTACGCACTAGTGGCACCGCCTCGACACCCTCAAGCACCATCGCAATCACCGGACCAGAAGTCATGAACTGCACCGTCAAATCAAAAGCCTTTTGGCCACGGCGCGTAATCATCTTCGAAATCCCCTCGTAGTGCTGATAATAATGATCGTTATCAGGGTTTACCATCTTTGCGCCTACAATCTTTAAGCCAACTCGCTCAAAGCGACTCAAAATTTCGCCAACAATTCCGCGTTGCACCGCATCTGGCTTAAATACAATTAAAGTCCTCTGAAGCAAGCCATTTGGATTGTTCTCTTTCGTAAAACCAATGTTCGCAGCCGTTACGTCTTTACCGCCCGCGGCCTTCTCGACGGCTTTTCCTATTTTCTTATTCTCATCTTTGGTATTTGCCATTATTATTCTCCCTTTTTGCCATTATATAACAAAAAAGCTCCCTGGGGAGCTTATCTGTTAAAATTAATGATTATCTTGGCAGATTATCTCTCCAGTGGAGAGCTTCCCCAAAATCGCCACACTATTCCAGTTGTCGGACTTTAGTAGCTTCCCCTTCCCTCCGCAATAAACATGCGAATATGCATAAAAGCCCTTCTCTTCCTTTATTTCATCCGACACATCCGCTTTACCTTCGTTATCAAAACTCTTGTCATCCGCAACCCCCTTATAGTAGACCGAGAAAGCGCCATTATCAGAAAAATCGGAAAACTCTTCACTACAAGAGCTATAGCGGACTTCATCTCCGTTGTCTACAGTCGACACGCAAGTAGTATCAATATAGAGCCGCACAAAATCCTCGCCTATCTTTTTACCATCGCCAAATGGTAATCCGTCATTATTATCCATCTGATAACTTTCAACGGCCGCCACCAAGCGCATCAGAGTATTATTCCGCTCAATGTCTATATAAGAATACTCTTCGGAATCTTGACCTATCTCAGTTTCGACCGGCTCCTGTTTCGCCACCTCCGGCTGGTTTTGCTTATCTCCAGTCGACTTTCCGTTTGCCATAATTATTATAGCTATAGCCGCTCCAACTACTACGATTGCCACAATTGCGGCTATTATAATAACCGGCAAAGCCTTTTTTCCAGGCGCCCTATTCGGCGCAGTAAATCCGTCCGTCTGTCCTTGCATCGGCGGAGTCATCTGCGGCGGGGTCGGTGGCTCCATCTGCGGAAGCTGCGGCTGCTGCGGAAATACTTGACCGCTCGTATTGTTAGAATTGTCCATATTGCCCTCCTTTATACTATTGTACTTCACTATGAAATTTTTCGTGAACATCTCGCAAATGCGGATCTGTCACGTGCGTATAAATCTGCGTAGTCGAAATATTTGAATGCCCCAATAGCGACTGCACCGAACGTAAATCCGCCCCATTCATTAACAAGTCCGTCGCAAAGGAATGCCTCAACGTATGAGGCGTTACATGTTTCGTAATTCCCGCCGCTCGCACATACTTGTTTATAATTCGCTCTATACTGCGTGGCGACAACCGCCGATAATCTCCACTAGTCCCTACTGCAGGCTGATTCCTCGAATTATTCAAAAATAATGCTGGCAAAGAATCCTTTCGCTCATCCAGATAGTCGCGTACCGCATCGGCCGCCGACTGCGAGACGAATACTGGACGATCTTTTTGCCCTTTTCCGCGCACCATAAACTCGCGTCTATCCAAGTTTATGTGATCACGATTCAGATTAGTTAGCTCCGACACGCGTAGTCCCGTGGAAAAAAGTAATTCTAAAATTGCTCTATCTCTCAAGCCATCTTCAGTGTCTAGCGGTACTTCCGCCAACATTCGATCGATCTCGTCTACATGCAAAAACGTCACTTGCGCCCGATGTGTTCGCGGTAGCTCAACCAAAACCGGATCCAATGATTTTATCCCCCTCTTTGCCAAATATTTCAAGAATCCCCTCATTGCCACCAAGTGATAGTTTTGCGTCATTACTGACAATCCCTTGCCTTTATCGGTCTGATATCTATTAAGCCATAATCTGTATTTCCTTAACCACTCTGGCGTTAAGTCTATCGGCTTTAAGTCATCCTCGGGATTCGACTCTTGACTAAACTCTATAATCCTCGACAAATACAACTCATAGTTACGCGTAGTATATCTACTACGCCCATTCTCCACCTCGAGCGATTCTAAGAACTCATTTATCAAATCGGCAATATACATCAAATAATCACCAAATTAAGAATCTGCACCTGCAAGAAAAACACCACCAAAAAGCCTAATATCAAAAATGGCCCAAATGGAATAGCAGTTTTTGGTCCCTTTTTCTTTACTAAAAGCGGAACAGAGAAAATGCTACCAATTATATTCGCCGCAAATAGCGTAAACATCGCTAGCCAAAAATTACCCAATATCAACGCAAGAGGTAAACACAAAATCCAATCACCACCACCAACCCATGTCTCACCGCTAACTTTATACATTAGATAGTAGAAACCCGGCAGAATCACGAGCGCGCCAACTAAACTTATCAAATCGAAATTTCGGCCCATACCGTAGCTCACGTAAACATTAATACCCAAGAATATAACCGATATTGCCATTGATGCCAACATCAGGCTAACCGGCAGCTCTTTCCATTTTGCATCATATACAAACAGGACTAAAAGTATAACCAAATTAACTAGAAATAAGCTAAACTTACATACTTCTGCAAAATCCGCAAAAACCAAGCCTCCTTCAGCCGGCCAGAGCAAAAAACTAAGCACGAATACTACCCCTAAACCAATTTCCGATAGTAATTCCGCCCACCCAATAGGTTTACGGCACTTACGACACTTCCCCCCAAGCATTAACCAACTAACTATCGGGATATTATCATACCACTTTAGCTGGTATTTGCATTTCTCGCAGTGTGACCATTTTGCCTTATCTTTATCGTGGATTCGCCAAGCCTGACAACAGGCAAACGACCCCAATGTAGCTCCCAGAATAAAGAAAAGAATCATTATGCCTAAGCTTTCCATATATAATATATTATCACAAAAAGGAGCCCCACTGGGGAGCTCCTCTTTAATATCTAGCAGATATTAGTGGTTATCATTACAGATGATAGCACCACCCTCTTCTACATAAAACATGGCAATATTGCGGTTACCAGCATAGTAAACATAGTTACCTTCAGTCGAGCCACAACCCGCAGCTTGAAC
>CAMJLE010000044.1 GCA_946406665.1 uncultured Candidatus Saccharibacteria bacterium
AAGCTGTTTAAGGGTAAAAGTATTGACGATTTGAATGCTATAGAGTCGGAGTATAAGGCTTACCACAAGAAACGAATAGATGATTTTATTAATAGCGAAGGCTCGGCCTTTACGAACTGGATGCGAAGCGAGTACGGAAAAGGCAGCATAAGAAATCTGTATTCTATGAAAGGCCTCGACGTTGATAAAGTTTTGAATAAGTATTTGGTATCCAAGCATCCTTTAGTCGCATCTGGTGTTGTCGATCGCTCGTTTGAAGAGTCGACGAATAAAGCGGCTGAGCAAAGATGGGAAGCTTTATCTAAAGATCGCGCTCAGAGGATTATCTGGAAGAAGGACGAATATCTAAAAAAGAGTCGGGCGGAAATTCAGAAAGAAATTCAGGAAAGAGACCGGTTGCAGTATAAAAAAGACTCGAAAACTGCATCAAATGAGGAGCTTGCTAGGTTAAGGAATCTTAATCGAAGCGTCGGCGAGGCAACTTGGGCGGGGTGCTCTCATGATGTCGCTAAATTTATTGTTAATAATGCTAAGACCGCATCGAACACTTTCGAAGTTTCGAAGGATAAAGATGGAAAATATATCGTAAAAGACAAATCCGGAAATATTCTTGATCCGAATAGCGCAGAGGCGATTCGTGCTGGTGACATATATAGAAATATCGAGACTTACGCAAAGATGTCGAAGTATATTGCGGAAGGTAAAGGCCCAGATGGGGTGTATGTAGGATTTACTGCAGAGCAGAAAAGAAACGAGGAGAAGCTACTACTCTTAGCTTTCCGTTCGAGCATGGAAAAAGCTAAAGGCTTTAATGAACAAAATATTCCGAATCGCGATAAGGTCGTTATAGATAATTATGAGAAAATTGCGATAGAGGCAGCTAAACGTGCAGCTCATGGTGCGTCTATGGATGACGTGATGCGTGGTTTTAAAGTCGTTGAACGCGTAGTGAATGAGAAAAAGACGGAAGAACATCGAAGTGCTATTCAGAGAATAAAGAACTTCTTCTCGGGGCTGTTTGGCAGGAAACGAGCTGTTCCTGAATCTGCGGTAGCGAAAGCCGCAGAGAATAATGGCAGAACAACTGCTGGTACATCGACGTCTGCGGAGTCTGGAAGTGGGGCGGAAAATGCGACCGCAGGAAACGTTGAAGCCTTAACGAAAGATACTTTTGAGGGTATGGATCCTGCGCAGGCAACTTCGTTCATAAATGAAGCCTTGAACAAGAAAAGGGCAGAGTTTGGAACGAGTAATGAGACTAAGTTTAATGAGCTGAAAAAAGCGGTCGAAACTTGGAATAGTTTTTCGTCCAATTTGAAAAAGGT
This sequence comes from uncultured Candidatus Saccharibacteria bacterium, assembly GCA_946406665.1. Lineage (GTDB taxonomy): Bacteria > Patescibacteriota > Saccharimonadia > Saccharimonadales > Saccharimonadaceae > UBA2834. The sequence continues at coordinate 1,326 of CAMJLE010000044.1, forward strand.
TATATTAAGCAGGAAGGACTCAAAGGGGCTCTTGTCTTCGAGGAACGCTGAGGCGGTCCGTCTGCTAGAGGAAAATGGCTTAATCGTTCTTGGATAATAGCGGTATATACAAAAAATACCCCTTGGTGGGGTATTTTTTGTGTGGTTTAGTGATAATATTTCAGCGATGTGATGGGGTCTTTGTTGGCGGCTTTGATGGCGGGGTAAATGCCAAATAGAATACCTACCGTAAACGAGACGGCGCTGGTGATGCCAACGATTTGCCAGGATATATGTGGGGCAAAAGGCGTCATGAGCGAGATGACGAAGGCGCCAATATAGCCAAGGACAAAACCGAAAATGCCACCGGTAATACTGAGAATGATTGATTCGAAGAGGAATTGCAAGAGAATATTGCCAGACGATGCGCCGACTGACTTGCGAATACCAATTTCGCGAGTACGCTCCGAAACGGAGACGAGCATGATGTTCATAATCCCGATACCGCCGACGACAAGGGAGATTGATGCGACGAGAGTAAGCATACCAGAGACGATTGATAGGAGAGATCCGGCGGGATGCATGTCTTCGGCGCTAGTTATGATAGAGAAGCTTTGGTCGCCGTTTTTTGCTTCTGAGAGTTGTTTGTGGATCGATTCGGTTATTTTTGTTACGGAATCGGTGTTTTCGGCGCGAACGTCAATTTGTTGAATCTGAATTGATGATTCGAAGGTGCTAGCGAAATCGATGTCTATTATAATGCTGTCGTCTAGGTTTACGCCGTTGTAATTGACGGGGTCGTCAATTTTTTCTAGTACGCCGACGACTAAGAAATTCTGCCCGTTGTAGCTGAATGTTTTGGCAAGTGATTCGGTGCCGCCAAATTGTTGCATGGCAATATCGTAGCCGAGAACGGCAACATTTTTGCGAATGCTAGAATCGAGAAATTGGCCGTTTTTTAGATGTAGGGAAGCGACATTAATAAAATCTGGGTTAGTTGCAACAATATTGATTGATTGTACGGTGCGATTTCCGATTTTAATTGCATTAGAGGATGAGGCGATTGGCGATACGGCGGCTACTGTTTTGATTTTGCCGATTGTCTTGACATCATCTAATGTGAGGCTAGATTTAGTAAATTGATTATTTGAAGTAAATTCGTCGATAATGTTTTCGGTTGTATTTTTGCCAGTAAGAGGGCGAACTAGGATGAGATCCGCATTGTTGCGATCGGAATTGGCGCTAATGAGCTGATTGATACCGCCAGTGAGGGAGAGGATGAGGACGATGGATGCGACGCCAATGGCGATGCCGAGGGCGGAAAGGAAGGTGCGTCCGCGATTGCGGCGGAGGCTGTCGATGGCGAGGTGAAAATGGGTATTAAGTAACAGTGCCATGATTAAGACTCCTTCTTTTCTGATTTAGTTTTCTTTTTTGCTTTTCGGACGAGTTTTTTCTTTGGTGTTTTGACCTTTACGTCGCTAATGCTGCTAGTATCGCCAATGGTAACATGCTCTCCGGAAACGACAACTTTTGTCTTTGAGTCAACTTCCAGTTCGACGGGGCGTTTTTTGCTGAGTATACGAACGGAAATACGTTCTGGACTGCCGGGGCGGGGAAGCTCGCTGTCGTCAACGGTCTTGATGTCGGTGTCGATTTCGCCGTCGAGCATGTTGATGACGCGCGTAGCATAGGTAGTGAGGGACGGATTATGGGTGACCATGATAATAGTATTGCCTTGTGCATGAATGTCGCGAAGCTCTTCCATGATAATATGACTACTTCGGCTATCGAGATTGCCGGTAGGCTCGTCGGCTAGAATGATGGAAGGTTTTGCGATGAGGCTGCGAGCAATGGCGACACGCTGTTGCTGTCCGCCGGATAATTGATATGGCATATAGTATTCGCGTTCGCGTAGATGAAAACGTTCGAGGATTTCGTCGGCTTTCTTGAGACGGCGAGTTTTGTGGTGCCCTGAGTAGATTAGTGGAAGGGAGACGTTTTCGATCACTGACAGGTTTGGGATAAGATTGAAGTTTTGGAAGATAAAGCCAATCTCGTTGGCGCGAAATTGGGCCTTCTTGCGTGATGAAATATGGTCTACGCTTTTTCCGTTTAAGAGATATTTGCCCGAGGTTGGGCGATCGAGCAGGCCGATAATGTTGAGCAAAGTGGTTTTGCCGCAACCGGATGGCCCCATAATCATGATGAACTCGCCGCGTTGGACGGTGAGGTCGAAGTTGTGAAGCGCGAAAGATTCGGCGTCCCCAAAACCGTAGCGCTTCGTAACGGCTTTGAGTTCAATAATAATTTCGTTCTTTTCTTTAGTCATCGA
>CAMJLE010000045.1 GCA_946406665.1 uncultured Candidatus Saccharibacteria bacterium
AAAAAACTTCGGCAAGTTTGCCCCGTATGGGGAGCACATTGTGCTCGGTCTTTAATGGCCGAGCACTTTTTTAATGTCGCAGGCGACGCTAATTCCGTCTAGCCGCCAGAAGAAAGGTAGTCAAATAATCATCCATTAGTTACAATTAAACAATCGGGGCTTAGCGCAGTGGTAGCGCGCACGCCTGGGGGGCGTGAGGTCGCCAGTTCGATCCTGGTAGCCCCGACCAAAGAAAAGATACGTTTAGAATGATAAAAAATCTGATTTTCGACATTGGCAATGTCATTACTACTGAAGTTAGTGCGGCGGCTTTCGACAATCTAAGCCAGGCTCAGCAGGAGGAATTATCTAATCTTGCCATTTACAAGAATGATAACTTCATTAAAACTCTACTCGGCCACTTAACCGTAGAGGATTGCAAAAATCGGCTGATAGCACAGTACTCGCAGTACCAAAAAGAAATACGGGAGCTTTTTGACGAGAACATGCAGGATCGGTTTTTACCAAAGAAGCCTGAGATGATAGAGTTGCTATATAATTTAAGGTCTCACTATAAAATCTTTTTTCTGTCCGACATGATAGAAACAACATATCGTTACTTGAAAGATCTGCTAGACGATTTCGATGGCGGCGCGTATTCCTATCAGGAACATCTAAAGAAGCCAGATGAAAAAATATTTGGGGTATTATTACAGCGCTACAGTCTAAAGCCCGAGGAATGTCTCTTCTTCGACGACAAGCAGCGCAATGTAGATGCGGCCAGAAAGTTAGGTCTTCGGGCAGAAGTATTTCTAAATAAGGAAACCGTGACAAGTGCCCTACGAGAGCTTGAGTCGTAATGTAATAATTGGCATGAAAAATAGCCTCCTTACGACCTCTTTGGTCTCTGGGGGCTATTTTTTCCTTAGCACAAACACTAGCCATTCCGCCTCTAGCTCCTCGAAGCATTCGACGCTAGCAAATGGCACTTTCTTGATTATTTCGCGCAGCTGTTCTTCTTGGTAGTACCTGAAGTAACGTTTGGCGTACACGCGAAATATACCAGGAAAATCTACTATTTCGCTATCAACATGACGAGCCTTGCGATTTATAACGCTAAAAATCGCTACCCCGCCATGCTCGAGCGCATCATAGATTTTCCAGAGCGCCATCTCGACATCTTCCGGCGTAAAATGGACAAATACGCGCCAGCAGAATATGCCACTATAACGTTGACTAGGATACTTATCGTTTATGGCATCGAGCAGTATCGGTTTAAGCCCCCTGCTCTCCATTTCGCCAATAAACCGAGTGGATACATCGCTTGGCGTAACATTGAGGCCACGCTTCATCATGTATCTCGCCTCATCACCGCCGCCAGACCCAATTTCGAGGAATTGCGCTTCACTACCGAAGCCAGTGAAGTACTTATCGATGTACCCTTCTGCAATGTCTGCTTCGCGCTCCGCCCTTATGGGGTTGCAACTCTCTAAGAGTATCTTATTTGCAAGATAGTTTGTCACTACCCCGGGCAGTTCATATGCTCTCTTGGCAATGTCATTCAGTACGCTCATCTCACCCCTCCTTTCGTGCGCTAAGACAAAGAGCTCCACCATGCCCACCATTAGCTTTATTATATACACAAAAACGTTTTTGTTTATCTATTGTTATTTATAAATAATAATGCTCTAATATGGCGCAGCTACGTCCGTCTTTGATGTTACAATAGTTATACGCATGAAGAATAAGCGTGAGAACATCGTAATCAAGACTAGCATTATAAGCATCTGCGCAAATCTAATACTGGTCGGTTTCAAAATGAGCGTCGGTTTTTTGTCTAATTCGATTGCTATCATTTCGGATGCCATTAATAATCTAAGCGATGTGCTGTCTAGTATCGTAACAATAATCGGGACAAAACTGGCCGGCAAGGCACCAGACAAGGAGCATCCTTATGGGCACGGGCGCGTAGAATACATTTCTTCGTTGATCGTATCCGGAATCGTGTTATACGCTGGAATTACAGCTCTGGTCGAATCAGCTAAGAAAATATTTATGCCCGAAGAAGTTAATTACTCGGCAGCAACGCTCGTAGTTCTTACGACCGGTATTGTCATAAAATTTGCGCTAGGCCTTTTCGTGAAGAAGAAGGGTCACGATGTAAAATCTGATTCACTCGTCGCTAGTGGCACCGATGCATTTAACGATGCACTTCTGTCTATTTCGGTCCTAGCATCCGCAATTATATTCTTGCTGACTGGCGTAAACCTCGAGGCGTACGTTGGTGTGCTTTTGTCGTTGTTTATAGTACGGGCGGGCATAGAACTTATTAAGGAGTCTATAGATAATATGCTAGGCTCGCGCGTAGAGAGTAAACTGGCACGGTCGATTAAACACGAGGTCACGAAAGAGCCGGGAGTAAAGGGCGCTTTTGATCTCGTCTTGCACGATTACGGCCCAGACAAGTACTTAGGCTCCATTCATATCGAGGTAGAGGACAACCTAACGGCAGCAACCTTAGATAAAATGTCTCGCAATATAACCAAGAGAGTGTCCGAAAAATATGGCGTAATCCTACACACGATTGGTGTTTATTCCATTAATACCAGAGATAAGCAGGCGGTTGCAGCCAAAAGGAAGGTTGAGAAAATTGTATTTGCGCACAAGGAAATACTCCAGATGCATGGTTTTTACCTAGACGATGAAGATAAGACTATTAGCTTCGATGTTATTGTTGATTTTAAGGCCGACAATCGTGAAAAGACCTACAGAGACATCTATGATGAAGTACAAAAAGAATTTAACGACTACAAGTTGAATATCACGCTAGATGTCGATACGAGCGACTAATTAATTGCAGTCCCATTAACATAGAGTTTATAGCCATTAAAGTTTATATTGCTATTCGTAGAGTCGGCATTCGTGAGCGACTTGACATAAGTGTCGCCAGTGAGCGTGAGCTTGCTTGATGCGTCTAAGATTAGCGAGATGTTGCCTGCATTTGCGCTATTGATTGCGCCCTTGAAAGTGGAACCATTTTTGAGACTCATAGTGAGGCTCGAAATAGAATCAACCACAATGTTACCGGTGGCGGATTGGTTGGTCA
>CAMJLE010000046.1 GCA_946406665.1 uncultured Candidatus Saccharibacteria bacterium
CGAAAGAAGGAGCTTAATCCTACTATGCGTAAGCGCCAACGCAATCATCAGATATAGTTGAGCAAACGCTTATTATATCTGTAGTATAATATTAATATGCAAATCGCTAATGTTTCCGGCAAAGACGGTACTTTTTATGAGCTGATGAAAGCGGTTGATTCTTGTCGGTTAAGTTATGTCGATTATCTTCGTCCTGCCAACGAGGCGGATGCAATGAAAGAATTCTTGGCGGACGAGTTATTGAGCAGGCCGCGATACGATTATGATGAGATTGATGCCGAAAAACTGAAGAAGAAAAGGGCTCGGATTCAGTATTTATTGCGCGAAATACAGGTTCGCGACGATTTGATGGATGATGCAAGATGGTCATTCATCAAGGATTTGGGGCAAAGCTGGTATCAGACCGAGTTGATTTTAGCGGCGAATGACTACAATCAATATAATGGGCGACTCGAAGCGGCAAAAAGGTTTGAACGCGCTGGCGACGCGGCGTTTGGGCGAATGCATGAAGATACTTTTTGGTCACTAATGCGCGAGCGCATAGGCGGAATAGATACTAGGCGAATAAGACAAAAAGATCAAGATGTTTATCATGAAATGATAGATAAGATTGGAGTAATGGGACGTAACCATAAGAAACGTTACGTACCGCGGCCGGAGCTCGTGAGGGAATTTGGACGACAACTAAAAGCCTTATTTGGTGGCATATTGAGCCATGTTCCGGAAGGGAAAGACGAATTTACACCTGCGGAGGTCGCCAGTGTTTTTAATGAGATTATAAAGACGGAGCTCAATATTGATTTTGAGGCAGTAGTCAATAAGGAGCACCTTACCGCTTCGGTTAACGCTTCCAAGAAGAAGATAATCATTCCGGGCGGTCGGAATGGTAATTATAGTCGCAATGAGCTTGAAAAAATTATTATGCATGAACTATGCGTACATACTGTGCGTTTTGCTTCGGCTAGAGTGAATGGCAGTTTGCCGATTTTGGCGCAATCGCGTAGTGGTGCCTATAGTCGATTGACGGAGGAGGGGCTAGCGAAGGCGTGTGAGCAGGCGCTAGATGGGCGTTATGACGATTTGGGTATTGTGCGTTATCTTTCGATTGGTTTGGCTCAGGTTTGCAAAAAGGATTTTCGGGAAACATTCGAAATATTATGGAGAATCGAACATTTTGTAAGTGGGCGCACGAAGGAGGATTGTTTTAGTATAGTGCAGCGAACCTTTAGGGGAACTGGGGTATTACCGATTAACGCAGATTTATACTATTACCGTGGATATGCGCTGGTTTGGCAGTATATAGACGAGCATATCAAGGATGAAAACTTGATGAGTGTACTATTCCTGTCTGGTAAGAATGATTTCCTAGACCAGAAGCGGAGCACTTTGGTGAGAATAATGCGCGAAGATAAGTTGATTGATTAGTGCGGGTTCACGGGGGAGGCGCCAGAGGTGGCCATCTTGACATGCTAGAGATCTTGCGGTATAATATAGCTATATGGGAGTCTGGCTCTGATTGGCCTGTGTGATATTGAAGATAGGGGGTGAGAAAATGATATTAACATTTGTGGGGCTCTGTTTTGTCATGGCCGTTTGCTGGTTGGTCGCATACTGGACAAGCCTATGGTTCTACGTGATGCTCGTAGGGCATGAGTATGACTTTAGCCTTCGGCTGACAGCTCGAAAGATGAAGGCGCAAAGGGACAAGGGGACAAAATTCGACGAGAGAAAGGTGAAAAACTTTAATTCCTTTTGTCGATATTCGATAGTCTTCCTTGAGGGTATCCTTGTGCTTATTCTATGTAATGCGGCGATAGCAATCGTGGTCGCAGAAGCTGGATCATTATCTGCGGCACAGGCAATTGGCCTACGCTTAGTGAAATTGATAATCTTCTCAGCTGTGGCGGTTGGTTTCTATAAAATCGCATGCTTCGAGGGGCGGACGAGGTTTACTGTCGTACAGCGCGAACCTAGAAGGTACTTTATTGAACTTCAGGTCGTCCAGGGGTTGTCGGTGTATATGAGAGAGGCGAGTGAGGATGTCCCCATATGTTATACGCGCGAGTTATAGCCGCGAGTAATTGAGGGGGGCGATACGGAGGCTGTCTGGGATGAATTTCCCAGACTTTTTTATAGCGTGTTACTGAGAGGTGCTCTTGACAAACAGCGTTTTTCTTGTTTAAATATAAGTTAACGCAGTTCGGGCTTTGATAGAGCGCTGGACGGCGTGGTTTTTTGATAGCAGCGTGTTCACGACAAGTGAGAAAAGGGGGTGCTTTGATGGAAAAAGTCATGATGCTGGTGCCGTATGTGGTTTGTTGTCTGGCGACCTTTGTGGTGGCGTGGCTGGTTGCTACCTTTGTTATGATTAGGTGGCAATATGCTACAGCGCTTCGCGAGACGGTAAGATGCGTCTCGGCGAGCAGGATGAACACGGAGGATCTGGGGCGCGAAAATATACACCAACGGTTTCGTGGGGTATATTGGCCTAATTTTTGGGGCGCACTACTCGTATTGGTCGTATTGTTAACGCTTCGTTTGCCGAATCAATCCATTACGCTCGGTGGTGCATTTGTTGCGGGCTCCGTGGGAGTTGCACTGAGTATATTTCTGACGATTAGGAGGGAGGTTCGTAGTGGTCATCTCGGAATCATTTGGGCGGATGGCGACTATAAGCCGAAGCCAGGAGAGAAATGGAACCGAATTGACGGGCAAGTTTTGATCCGGTCAGGAATTACCGAAGTAAGGGATGGCGACATGATAGCTACATTTACGGCTAAACGTTTCGGAAAGCCGTGGACGTATGCCGTTAAGGTTGGCAATGTTGGTGGAGATGAGTTGCAGGATAGGTAGGTGCTTGGGCCTGGGATGGAAACATCCTGGGCTTTTT
>CAMJLE010000047.1 GCA_946406665.1 uncultured Candidatus Saccharibacteria bacterium
AAACCAAGATAGCGTAAGGTTTCGACTTCCCATTCATAAGATAAGTTTACTCTATACGGATTATTTTCGCAAATTTTTTGCTAACCTTGCAGAGGGGTGCATGGTGGAGCTATTTGCAATAAGGACCTGCGATGGGTAATAGAAGATCCAGATTAAGAAATTTACGATAGGCAGAACATTGAGCGTTAGATATCCGTCGAGGGCCAAGAAGCGCGTTGCGACGCAAAAGTCGCAACAGACGAACGCGACGAAGCCGTAAAAAGCACAGCGCGTTTTAAAGTCATTTTTATGGCTAAGGTAGCGGTTTGTTGCAAAGTATAAATTGCTAAAAAGAACAAGACCGTAGACACTAGCGATAGCGTAAATTGGTTTGCATCCTTGAATAATAGCGAAAGCGAACACGACAGAAATAAATGCCGCCCATGTAAATATATACTCAAATTTGGCCTTACAAAGTCTGAGGAGGTGCATAAACTGAGCGAAGCAGAATATGTATACTCCCGCAACGGTCCATTCGGTCCAGACGAGGATAGTGTCAGCCATAAAGGTGAAAAGTAATGCCAATGAAAGCATGATATCGGAATTGTACTTCGTGTAGGCATACACTACGCATAGCAGAATGCCCATATATTTGAGGAGGCTTGTGCCGAACCATCCTGGAAAGAATACGTCGAGTAGCAAGAAGCCGCAAAAGATACTTACCCAAATTACGATCCAGTTTGCATCGATATTGGGGATACGCTTTACGTCTTCCCGCCAGGTCTTGAGCATATTTTTGACTGTTACTTGTTATTGAGATAGGAATTGATTTTGTCTTGTGCAGCCTTGACGCTGTTTGGGTCTGGATGCATGACGGAAAGTGGACGATCGGCGCCCATTGAGTAGGTTGGCGCGGAGCCGGTAGTGCCGTCTAGTGATATATTTTCGATTTGCCAAGAACGCAACTCGGAAAGTTGATAGCGAGCTAGCGAGGTGATTTCGTCATAGCTGAGCGATGTTTCGAATGAGCCCTTGATGGCGTTGAGGATATCTGAATAGCGCACGAGATAATGAGGATCGGTAATCTTCTTAACAATGGCAGCAATGACTTGTTGCTGATTTTGGCCACGATGACGATCGCCGGAACCATAGGAGTAGCGCTCGCGCGAGTAGGTCAGCGCACAAGCTGAATTGAGCTGCTGCTTGCCCTGCCTGATTGTACAACCGTCACGATAGAAGGCCGTATCGGAATCGATTTCGATGCCATCAATGGCATCAACTAGCTTAGTGAGGGTGGAGAAGCTAACTTTTAGGGTGTAGTTGATTTTGATATTAAGCAGGTCTTGGATTGTATTCTTGCTCATATCGATGCCATATACGCCAGCATGGGTGAGCTTGTCTTTAAGGCCAGTCGTGCCGTGTAGCTGCACGTAATAATCGCGCGGGATAGAAACGAGGAGCATCTTGAAGGACTTTGGATCGATAACGGCGAGCATATTGACGTCACTACGAGCGGCTTCGGAGATGCCGATGCGCGAGTCGGAACCGGAAATGTAGAGAATAAATGGCTCTGAAGCGACATCGACGGCCTGGCGGGTGTCTGGCGTTTCGATTTCGATTTCAAACTCATGTAAGACGATACTGTTCTTGATAAATTCATTTTTTGCATCTTCGAGCATGTCGACGTAGCTTTGGCTAAGTACGATGGCGGCGATTTTCTTGTCTTCAATGGCGACAATCATAGTGCCGACGTCTTCGAAAGTCTTCTTCTTGAAATCTACGGACTCTTTTAGGGCGGAAGTTGTTTTCTCTATGTTTGGATTAACGCTAAGGAAGCCAACATCCTGACCCTTGATGTCGCCTATCTTTTTGTAATCTGAGCTTTTGAGCGCACGGACCTGGTAGGCCTGCGTTTCGCGGTGGTCGCCAGTGATACTTTCGACAAATTCGATAGTCTGGCAGGCGTACTTGTAGCACGCGGCGCAGCCAATAACGATGAGGATAGATATGATCACGCAGATAACTTTGACTGCGCGCCCGGAGCGCTTGCTGACCAGTAGCTTGAATATATTGAAGCCAAGAAATAGCAGCAAGACGACTAGGACGAGTATAAATTGCCAAGGCTGAAGAATGTTGAGCCTAGCTAAAGAAATGGCGAGCATTGCGCTAGCAAAAGCCTGAATGACTATGAGTATGCAAAAAATGGTTTTTAGCTTAGCGTTTGTGACGGTTTCTTTTACTTCCCTTTTGGCTGGACTTCTTCGTTTTGGCATAATTTTTCTCCTCGTTAAATTGTATCATACTTTTTATACTTATTTTTCATCCGTTACGGGTGGTGCTTGAGGTAATTCTTGAACGTTATTAGGTCGCTGCGGAAGAATACGAAACTGACGATGGCATAGATGGCGGCAAAGATGGCGCAGTAGATGATGGCGCCGATTAGTAATTTATCGATTGCATATTCATTGATTGGATAAACGGCGAGACAAAGAATGATGCCGAGCAGCGTCGGAATAGCGAAAGCTACAAAGCGTTTAAGGAATTTGAGGAATGGGCGGTTTAGTAAATGTTTGCGTAGGTACCAAATCTGGAATAGTGTGCGATAAGTCATGGCCACAAGTGTACCAATGGCGACGCCGACAAGCCCCAATGATTGGACTAGGATTATAGAGATGACGATATTTATACCTGCCTCAAGATAAGCCTCTTTGCGCATATCTTTAAATTTGCCGGCAGAATAAGCAAGGCGGACGTATGGGCTTCTCAGAACGTAGATAGCTTCGCCGAGCAGGAATAGTGCGCCAAATAACGGCTGAAAATAATCGGCGTCGATGACGTTGTG